>DBGBSM010000030.1:0-4851 GCA_048468815.1 Parabacteroides sp. | reverse complement strand
AGGCAGATGCTCTGAACCAGCTGAGCTAAACGCCCTTGTTAATGAGCCGGAAGTGTTTCGTTTTTTTGTGTGGGCGTTGACGGATTCGAACCGCCGACCCTCTGCTTGTAAGGCAGATGCTCTGAACCAGCTGAGCTAAACGCCCGTACACTTCCGTTTCAAAAGCGATGCAAAGATACGTCTTTTTTTATTACTGCCAAATGTTTTTCCGGAAAAATGAAAAAAAACTACACGCATTCCTGTTTTTTTACGGAATTGCATTACCTTTGTACACTATATTAATAATGTATCATGAAGCTCTCTACATTAACCGCTATTTCGCCTGTCGACGGGCGCTACAGAACGAAAGCCGACGCGTTGTCGGCCTATTTCTCCGAATTTGCACTTATCAGGTACCGTGTTCGCGTGGAAATCGAGTACTTTATCGCGTTGACCGGAGTTATTCCCCAGCTGAACGGCCTGGAATCTGAGAAGATCCGGGAAGAATTGCGGAATATCTACCGGAACTTTACGGAAGAAGATGCGCTCCGGATCAAGGAAATCGAAAGCGTAACGAACCACGATGTAAAAGCGGTGGAATATTTTATCAAGGAAAAGTTCGATGCCCTGTCGCTCGAGTCCTACAAGGAATTTATCCATTTCGGCCTTACTTCGCAGGATATTAATAACACTTCGGTGCCTCTTTCGCTGAAAGAAGCCCTCGAAGAGGTGTATTATCCTTCGTTGGAACAGGTAATCGCGCAATTGAAAACCTATGCCGAAGAATGGAAAGAAATTCCCATGCTTGCCAAAACGCACGGGCAACCCGCATCGCCTACCCGGTTGGGAAAAGAAATCGAAGTGTTCGTATACCGGTTGGAACAACAGCTCGCTCTTGTGCGTACGATGCCCGTTTCGGCTAAATTCGGAGGCGCTACGGGTAATTTTAACGCCCACCATGTAGCCTATCCGGCAACCGATTGGAAAGCGTTCGGCAACCGTTTCGTAAACGAGGTGCTCGGGTTGAAGCGCGAAGAATGGACTACCCAGATATCGAATTACGATAACCTGGCGGCCGTGTTCGACGGGCTGAAACGCATCAACACCATCCTGATCGACCTGAACCGGGATTTCTGGCAGTATATTTCGATGGAATATTTCAAGCAGAAAATCAAAGCGGGAGAAGTGGGCTCGTCGGCCATGCCCCATAAGGTGAATCCCATCGATTTTGAAAATGCCGAAGGCAATTTAGGCATAGCCAATGCGATTCTGGAGCACTTGGCAAGCAAGTTGCCCGTTTCGCGGTTGCAGCGCGATTTAACCGATTCCACCGTACTGCGTAACATCGGCGTGCCGTTGGCGCATATCGAAATTGCATTCAAAAGCTTAACAAAAGGGCTGGGTAAACTGTTATTAAACGAACAAGCTTTATACCGCGACCTCGACAAATGCTGGGCCGTGGTAGCGGAGGGGATTCAGACGATTCTGAGACGCGAAGGATATCCGAAACCTTACGAAGCTTTAAAGGCGCTTACTCGCACCAACGAAGGGATTACGCAGCAGTCTATCGGCGATTTTATCGACACGTTGCAGGTAAACGATGACGTAAAAGCGGAGTTAAAGGCGATTACGCCGCATAATTATACGGGTATTTAATAAAAAAGTAGAGAGTGACTGGCAGCCGTGAGGCTACAAGAGTTAGTAATTATCATTCAATTTTCAACACATGAACACAGAAGACAGAGACGAATCTCGTCCGAGAAAGATTATCCCAAGCATCACACGAAGGGAAAACACGGACCAACAAGGTGAAAGAAGACCTTATAACCAGAACTATAATCGTTCTGAGGGAGGTAACTATGAACGAAAACCCTACAACCGTAACGACGGAGGGAACAGGGGGTATTCATCGTCGTATAATCGTCCCAACCGGGAAGGCGGGTACGATAATTCGCGTGGATACGGCAACCGGAGCAATAATTACGGTAACCGTGATACGAATTACGGCAACCGGGATAACTATGGTAATCGGGATAACTATGGCAACCGCGACAACAATTACGGTAATCGCGATACGAATTACGGCAATCGCGAAGGCGGATACCGGTCGCAAGGCAACCGCTCGTACGGAAACGGAAACTATGGCGGAGGCAATTCGTACAACCGTCCGCGCCCTAATTACGACTCGCGTCCGTATCCTAATTCTTCGAACGAAGGCAGCGGCGAAGGTAGCGAAGGCAGCGGTTTCGTAAAGAAACGGCGTCCGCGGGTAGGCGACGGCCGGGTAAACAGTTATGATAATGCTAACCGGAATATGGGCGGAAATCGTCCGTATAACAACCGTCCGTCGTATGGCGACGGGAATAACCGCAAACCGGTACGGCGTCCGAACTCGAATTACAATCCGAATGCGAAATACAGCTTTCAGAAGCAGTTGAAATATAAGGAAGTGCTGGCCGACCCAAACGAGCCGATCCGGTTGAATAAATTCCTGGCGAATGCGGGGATTTGCTCGCGTCGCGAAGCCGACGAATACATTCAGGCCGGTGTGGTGAAGGTGAACGATGTGGTTATCACGGAGCTGGGAACCAAGATTACCCGTTCCGACAAAGTAACCTTCCACGACCAGCAGGTAAAAATCGAAGGGAAAATTTATATCTTGCTCAATAAACCGAAAAATTGCGTTACTACGTCCGACGACCCGCAGGAACGCCTTACGGTAATGGATTTGGTAAAAAATGCCTGTCAGGAACGGATTTATCCGGTGGGGCGGTTAGACCGGAATACCACCGGTGTGCTGCTGCTTACGAACGACGGCGACTTAGCTTCCAAGCTCACGCATCCTTCTTTCAAAAAGAAGAAGATTTACCATGTATGGCTGGATAAACCGGTCGCTATCGAAGATATGGAGAAAATCGCCAACGGGCTGGAACTGGAAGACGGTGAAATCCATGCCGATGCTATCAGCTATGCCAGTCCCGACGACAAGTCGCAGGTGGGCATCGAGATTCATTCCGGGCGCAACCGTATCGTACGGCGTATTTTCGAGTCGTTAGGTTACCATGTAATCAAGCTCGACCGCGTTTATTTCGCCGGCCTTACCAAAAAGAACCTGCCTCGCGGAAAATGGCGTTACCTAAACGAACGGGAGGTAAATGCCTTGCGAATGGGGGCTTTTGAATAAATAAAAGGAATAGCCGGTCGATTGATACCGGCTATTTTTTAATGAAGCAATAATTATTTATACTAACACGATGGAAACAATAAAAAGAACGAAGATTGCAGATGTACTGAAAAGCCGCGCTTTCGGTTCCGAAGTGAATGTGAAGGGTTGGGTACGTACCCGCAGGGGTAGTAAACAAGTAAATTTTATCGCATTGAACGACGGGTCTACGATTAATAACGTTCAAGTCGTTGTAGATATTGAAAAATTCGGCGAAGAATATCTGAAGCCGGTTACTACCGGTGCCTGCATCAGTGTGAACGGCATACTGGTAGAGTCGCAGGGAAAAGGACAGCCGGTGGAAATACAGGCTACCGGAATCGAGATTTACGGTACGGCCGATCCGAATACCTACCCGTTGCAAAAGAAAGGGCATTCGTTGGAGTTCCTTCGCGAAATAGCGCATCTGCGTCCGCGTACCAACACGTTCGGCGCCGTGTTCCGGATTCGCCATCACATGGCGATTGCCATTCACCGCTTTTTCCACGAACGGGGATTCTTTTATTTTCATACGCCTATCATCACGGCTTCCGATTGCGAAGGCGCCGGGCAAATGTTCCAGGTAACGACGATGAATCTGTACGATTTGAAAAAAGACGACAAGGGTTCTATCCGTTACGACGACGATTTCTTCGGCAAGCAGGCCAGCCTTACGGTTTCGGGGCAGTTGGAAGGCGAGCTGGCGGCTATGGCGTTAGGCGCCATCTATACGTTCGGCCCTACTTTCCGCGCCGAGAACTCCAATACACCCCGTCACCTGGCGGAGTTCTGGATGATCGAGCCGGAAGTGGCCTTCAACGAGATTGAGGAAAATATGCAACTGGCGGAAGATTTTGTAAAGTATTGCCTCCGCTGGGCGCTCGATAATTGCATGGACGATATTCAGTTCCTGAACGATATGTTCGACAAGGAGCTGATCGACCGCCTCCATTTCGTGCTCGATCATGACTTTATTCATTTGCCTTATACCGAAGGTATCCGGATTCTGGAAGAGGCTGTCGCCAAGGGGCGTAAATTCGAATTCCCGGTATACTGGGGCGTCGATCTGGCTTCCGAGCACGAACGGTACTTGGTGGAAGAGCATTTCAAATGTCCGGTTATCTTGACCGATTATCCGAAAGAAATCAAGGCGTTTTATATGAAGCAGAACGACGACGGTAAAACGGTACGGGCGATGGATGTGTTATTCCCGAAAATCGGTGAAATCATCGGCGGCTCGCAACGGGAAGAGGATTACGAGAAGCTGCGTACCCGTGCTGCCGAAATGGGCGTGCCTGAAAAAGACATCTGGTGGTACCTCGATACGCGCCGGTTCGGTTCGGCTCCTCACTCCGGTTTCGGTTTGGGCTTCGAGCGGCTGTTGCTGTTCGTAACCGGTATGGCGAACATCCGGGATGTGATTCCGTTCCCCCGTACCCCGAAGAATGCGGATTTCTAATTTCTTTTTGAAAGAATAATAGAAAAGCGGATAGAAATTAACTTTATCCGCTTTTTTATGGCTTCTTACGTATCATCGGAGAAGGTAATGCTTTTGCCTCTCAATAATTGGGGTAATTACACTATTCGTCTTCGCCCAAGTCGATAGGAATTTGTTTTTTAAAGGCTTCTTTGAACGAAATCAACGATTCGGTGCGGGCTAACCCTAACGG
>DBGBSM010000029.1:0-12064 GCA_048468815.1 Parabacteroides sp. | reverse complement strand
GTACGAATAATGAAAAGATTTATAACTTGTATTTAGTAGCCGAGGGCGGAAGCAGTGAGCGTACGAAAGAAGTTGGCGAACGAGTAGCTTGCAAAATCGACTCGTTTTGGAATTGGGCTGCAAATGAAGAAATTGATAATGACCTCGTATATGTATGCCTTAAATATGTCAAAGCAATTGATGAGTCAGGAAAAATCGAATGGGGCGAAACGAAAAGGGTATCGATTGCCAACGATAAAAAGAAATCGTAAGCAAACAAGATAATGTACTTGAAAAGGCTCTTCTTTCAAAAGGAAGGGCCTTTTTTATCTGGATTAAGTTGTATATTTGTTTCAAATTGTCTTAGGAAGAAACTGAAATGAAAAATAACGGAAATAAAGCGGTTTGGTTGGTTGTACTGTCGCTGGTAGGGCTGGCTTCTTGCGTAGGCCGGTCGGAAAACATGCTCGACCAGTCGGTGCTGGGATACATGGAGTATCGCGACGATATTCAGAAGAATGTATTGATAGGGCGCGATTTACTGTCTTACCATGCGCCCGATTTCGATGAGCAGAGTTTTTTTCCGCCGGGTTCGAAGTGGCTCATATATTGCACGGCCGATATGGATAACCAGCCGGAAGGGTATAAGGAAGTAACGTTGAACGGCGAACCGTTACCGTTTATCGACGGTGTGTTTCGTCAAAGTGCGGACACTTTGCTGGTGCTCGACAACGAGCAGCCTGTAAAGAAAGCGAAAGGTACGCTTTTTCAAAACCTGTTGTACGTTACCTCGTTGCATATGGATAGTATCGGACAGCAAAACAAAGTGGAGTTGTTTTATTCGGAGAAAGATACGTTGGTGCATTATGTCGACCGGAATGTGTATACCTTGTATGTACGCTCTTTCCAGGAAGCGGCGGCACAAGATACGTTGATGGAGGAAATCACCTTGTGCAATACGTTCGATTTATCTTCGTTCCTGGCTGCAAAAAGAGCGCTTGAAACCGATACTTTTTATATCCAGCTAAAATATCTTACCAATGTATCGAAGGGTGAGTCGAATTCCGGTTCGCCTGTAACGCCTACCGAAAAAGATTATATTCCGGTTAAATAAAGAAGCGTTTCCGCGGGAAGCGGGTGTTTTTTTCCGGGCTGTATTCGAATAATGTATTCTATACCGGAATGCAGGGTATGACGAGGAACATGGCTGATAGCGTAGGAACGGACTATAAAAAAGGATTGCCGGATAAATTTTATCCGGCAATCCTTTTTTTATGTGATTCGAAACGAGGTTTGTGCATTACGGATTTCCGTCGGCGTATTCGGCGCTCCGTACCTGTATTTTCAGCGCTTGCTGGTCGGTAAGGAGCTTTACGCCCGAAGGTTGGAAGTAGTTGTTAAGTTTGGATACTACCGCTTGTTGGTAATAGCCGCTTCCTACTTGCGTCATAACCCGTTCCACCGGTACGATGAGCATCCGTATATCTTCGTCGGGGGCTGTAAGGAGCTGGTTTTCGAGGAAGGTGGAAATATTGTTGAAGTTATACGTGTATGTATTCGTATAGGTAGGATTGTAGGTACTGCCCGATGTTTTGATATAGCTGTCCGATAAAAACGAGGTTACGTTGTTGTTCAAGCGTCCTTCTTTGAAAAACGATTGTAGCGAATCGGCCGGGAGCAGCAATACGTATTCCGACGGTACGAGGGCGTAATCCCATTTGTCTATCGGGAGAAATTTCAGCGCGAACGGCATATTGGTAATCGTACGTCCGGTACCGATTGCGTCTTTAATGGCTTTAATCGGGAACGTGATTTCCGTATAAACGCCGGCAGGCGATTTCAGGTACGAAAGCCGGTTATTGTCTTCTTTCGATTTTTCGATCAAGTCGTCCACCTCGTTTTCCACGTGGCTCAACTGGATTACTTCGGGAGTAACGTTAAACGTTTCGGCCGTGCGCCGTACTACAATCGAATCGCTTCCGTCGACTTTCGATTGCAATACTTCCTCGTAGTGGTAATAGATATACATGGCCGAGGCGCTTACCCGCAAGATACAACCGGAGCCTTGGTCGGTGGTAACGTAAAAACCGGGAAGGAACTTGGCGAAAGCTTCGGTATTGTTGAAGCTATCCGGCTGGTCGAGGGTAGCCTGGTATATCTTCTGTCCGAACTCTTTCGGAAGCGGGAAGGTAACGTTGGAGATATAGGCCGAATTGCCGTTCGAGTCGACTTCTGTCCGTACTGAATCGGGTACCGTATTGTCGTAGGCGGAAAACTGTTTGATTGCCAGCGGGGCGACCGACGGATTATAATAATCCGACGGATTCATATTCGTATAATAATCTTCCTTCAGCGGTTTATTCAACAAATACACTTTCCCATTGAGGGGTGCCAGCGAATCGCCTACCCAACCGTACTCGTAGGCTACCTTGAAGTCGACGGAGTCGATTTGCCCGTTAGCCGGCGTACCTTTGAACCGGAAATTGTCGGAACAATAGAAAGAACACAGAAAATCGGCTTTCATGCTTCCGAACAACGGGTCGGTAATGTGTCCCAACAGCGCTTGCGACGTTTTTGCATAAAGCGAGTCGATGTGTACGGTGCGGGCCGAAAGCTGAAAGGAGTCTACATAGGCCGTAATCTTATCGCCCGGAGGCTGGATAGTGGTACCCACATAGTTCATATCATCGTCGCAACCGGCCAATGCCAGCATCAGAAGTCCGAAGAGGAGAAATTTACTTTTCATTTTCAGTTTGTTATTTGGATTCCATTACCGTGTCGTAAAACGCGTTGAACGAATCGATATAGGTTTCGGGCGATTGGTACGGAAGAAAAGGAATCGCTTTTTTGGTTGATATATAATTTAATACTTCTTCGTTGATCGTTTCGCTTCCCTGGATTACTCCGTCGGAAAAGTCGACGGCCAGCTTGGTGAGAGCGGCAAAATCGACTTCCTTGCCTCCGCCCACCGAAGTTAAATCCTTATCGGTAATTCCTTCTAATTTGAGCTTCTGGGCAAAGCCGGGTGCGAACGGGGTTTTAAAGTCGTCGCCGTATACCGAGTAAACGATCCGGGCGTTTTTGAAGCACGGGTCGTCGGCATACGCTTTTTTGATATACAGGGGAGTAAGCGCCGACATCCAACCGTGGCAATGAATCACATCTGGAATCCAGCGCAGTTTCTTTACCGTTTCCAGTACGCCGCGCACATAAAAAATAGAGCGGTCGTCGTTGTCGTCGTATTCGGTGCCGTTATCGTCGGCGGTAGTGGCCTTGCGCTGGAAAAAGTCGTCGTTATCAATAAAATATACCTGCATGCGGGCGGCCTGGATAGATGCAACTTTAATAATTAAAGGGTGGTCGGTGTCGTCGATAATCAAATTCATTCCCGAAAGGCGGATTACTTCGTGCAATTGGTTGCGCCGTTCGTTGATATTTCCGAATTTCGGCATGAATGTTCTGATTTCACGTCCACGCTCCTGGATACCTTGCGGCAGGTTTCTACAGATTGTAGCGATTTCTGAGTCAGGAAGGTAGGGCGTGATTTCTTGGGTAATAAACAAGATTTTTTTTGCATCCATTCTTTTAAATACGTTTTTGTAAAGTCGCCACAAAGATACTAAAAAAAAACGGTTAAATATCAAAGGTTTCGGTTGAATGATTTCTCAAAACACCTAAAAAAAAGTATAATGCAGACTTGTGCAAATTACCGGTATATTGCAATATTGAGTTGGCAAATGGGGCGAATCGGGTGATTTACAGATTTATTTAAGACATCTGCGACAGGCAAAAAGAAGAATTTCGGCCGAATGTTTTGTTAGTATTTGTTTATTTCGTTGCTTTGCACCGTCTTAACAAAAAACGAGATGAAAGTATTCGATTCTATTTCGGGTTTGCAGCGGTATCTGGCTGAGGCAAAGAAGAAAAACAGAACAATCGGTTTGGTGCCTACGATGGGCGCGTTGCATAAAGGGCACGAGAGCCTGGTAAAACGGTGTGCCGCAGAAAACGACGAATGCGTAGTAAGCGTATTTGTTAATCCTACCCAGTTTAACGATAAGAACGACCTGGTTACTTATCCCCGTACGGTGGAAAGCGATTGCGCGTTGCTCGAAGCTGCCGGATGCACGGCCGCTTTCGTTCCGTCGGAAACGGAAATGTATCCCGAACCCGATACGCGCGTGTTCGACTTGGGGCCGGTAGCTGCCGTAATGGAAGGGCCTCGCCGTCCGGGACATTTCAACGGCGTGGCGCAGGTGGTAAGCAAGCTGTTCGATATAGTAAAGCCCGACAAGGCGTATTTCGGCGAAAAGGATTTCCAGCAGATTGCGGTAATCCGGCGGCTGGTGCAATTGCTCGCACTTCCCATCAAAATCGTAGCCTGCCCGATTGTGCGCGAAGCCGACGGGCTGGCATTGAGTAGCCGGAACACCCGTTTAACGGCCGGGCAGCGCGAAATAGCGCCCGTTATCGCCCGTACCTTGAACGAAAGCCTTGCCCTGGCGCCGCAAAAAAGCGTGAAGGAAGTAATCGCCTATGTAACGGATACGATTAACCGGGTGCCGGGGATGGAAGTGGAATATTACGAAATTGTCGACGGCTATTCGATGCAGCCGGTAACCGACTGGTCGGAAACCGCTTATCCGGTGGGATGCATCACGGTATACTGCGGCGAGGTGCGGCTTATCGATAACATTACGTACGCGAACTAATCATTTATCGAACATACGATGTTTATAGAAGTAGTTAAATCGAAAATTCACCGGGTTACGGTAACGGAAGCGAATCTGAATTATATCGGCAGTATCACGATAGACGAGGATTTGATGGATGCCGCCAATCTGATTCCGAACGAAAAGGTTCAGATTGTAGACAACAACAACGGCGAGCGTTTTGAAACATACGTTATCAAGGGGGAAAGAGGCTCGGGCATGATTTGCCTGAATGGAGCGGCAGCCCGGAAGGTACAACCGGGCGACATCGTGATTATCATGTCGTACGCGCTGATGGACTTCGAAGAGGCGAAAACGTTTAAGCCGGCCGTTATTTTCCCGGATACGGCCACGAACAAGTTAGTATAATTCCGTTTTACGGAACAGAATAAGGAAGGTATCCCGAAAGGATACCTTTTTTTATGTGATAGTATTACTTTCCGGCCGGCCGGAACGAAGAGGCTGCTTCTTTCAGACAACAAAATGCGGTGTCCCGCTGTTATAAATGCTGCATGATACACGTTTATAATGATCCGCCATGAAAAAGAGGTTCCGCTTCGCATTCCTGTTACCGGGCTTTATATGGGCCACGTTCGTCCACGCACAGCACACGCTTTCTCCTCCCGAAGAGAGTCAGGTGGATTCGCTGAAAACACACCATCAGATTATTTACTTCGGCAAAAAGGAAGAAGTCGACTCCGTGAAGGAAATGGCCTTGATCGACCGGTTCTATTACGACCAGTTCCATCACTTCCAGGACCCGCGGGCACCCTACTTCCTGTTTATGAGCCGCGACGCCCAGTTGGCTATGGGTATCGGCGGCGTGGTACGGATGCGCGGCTGGGAAGACTGGAAGGGCGTGATGAACACCAGCGGTTTTATTCCCTACGATATTTCCGTGCCCCCCGGCGAAGCGCGCCGCCGCAAGTTCGGTTCCACTCCGGCGGGTACTACGCTTTACTTCGCGGTACTGGGCAGTAACCGGGCGCTGGGTAATTACCAATTGCATATCGAAGCCAATTTCAACGGGTATCGCTCGCGCGATTTCAACCTCAAAAAAGCGTTTGCCGCAGTGAACGACTGGACGATAGGATATACCAATTCCACCTTCAGCGACCCGGCCGGCACGCCGCCGCTGGTAGACGGGCAGGGGCCGAATGCCGAAGTGAGAACAACTGCCGTACTGCTTCGCTGGATGCGTGCCGTTAGCCGGCATTGGGAGGTGGCGGCCTCGCTGGAAACGCCGCAGTCGCAGGTAGGCGCTAACGACAGTACTACGATGGCTGTCGACGACTGGCTGCCCAATGTGGCGGCATTCGTACAGTACGGATGGGGCTACAACGAGCAGGTACGTTTGTCGGGTATCCTGCGTACGCTTCCGTACCGCGACCTGAAGGCGGAAAAGAACTACAACCGGATAGGCTGGGGCTTACAGCTCAGCTCGCTGTTCCGGCCGGCCCGGCCGTTGACCGTATATGCTACCGTGAATGCGGGATGCGGTTACGAGAGCCTTACGAACGATTTGTTGATGGGACAATTCGATTTGGCCGACGACCCTGACCGGCCGGGACGCATGTACGCTCCTTTTGCCTATGGGTGGTTCGGGGCCGTGCAATATTATTTGGTTTCCAATGTCTTTATTTCGGGTACCTTCGGGCGGATGAACTACCAGCCGCGCGGCGAGGTAGCGGGTACCACTTACAAATACGGCCTTTACAGCGCCTTCAATATCTTCTGGTATATGACGCCCCGCATCCAGGTAGCGGGCGAGTTCAACTGGGGAAAACGGCGGAACTTCGACGGCGCCCACAATGCCGCGCGGCGTATCAGCCTGATGGCGCAGTTCGCTTTTTAACGCACAATTCGAGGCGCGGCGGTACTATCGGGGAAAACCGTCCTGTTCGCTTAACCCTATTCATCCCGGGCGGAATCGGCTCAGCTAAAAGCGGAAGAACCGGAAACCTGGTAGAGCCAGTCGAGGCACTTGTCTTGAAACCACAAAACGCCTTTTTCGTTATCCTCAAGGGAAAGAGCCTTTCAATCAAGGGAGCCCTTTTGTTTTTCCGATACTTTTTCGTACTTTTGCCACTCGTTCATCGCACATGACAAAAATGGATTTCCGGGAGAAACCTGAAACACGGAGGCACAGAGATACAGTACATTTAAAAGAAGAGAATGAGCCTTCCGTCGGATTCGAGCATCCGCATTCTGCCGAGCTTTAAAAGCACCGGCCGCTTCGTATGGCCTCCCGGGGCCTCAGTGAGGGAGCGTAAAGAAAATGGTATGTAGCGAACGCCCGGAAGGCCACGCTGTTTGAGCTCCTGCAAGGAGCGAGTTCGGGGCCTTCAGTGAGTGGAGTACCATTTTTAGCGAGCGAGCGTTAGCCCCTGACCTTTTTTGCATACTTTTTTCTGTCAAGAGAAAAAAGTATGACCGCCGGTAGGCATCGTCGATTGAAAGAAAGAAAAATAAATACCATAGATTATTATGTTTGAAAATTTAAGCGAAAGGCTCGACAGGTCGTTCAAATTGTTGAAAGGAGAAGGCCGGATTACCGAAATCAATGTGGCCGAAACCTTGAAAGACGTACGTAAAGCGCTGCTCGATGCCGACGTTAACTACAAAGTAGCCAAGCAATTTACCGATACGGTAAAAGAAAAGGCGCTGGGGCAGAACGTACTCACGTCGGTAAAGCCCGGCCAGTTGATGGTTAAAATCGTGCACGACGAGCTGGCCCGGTTGATGGGAGGCACGGCGGTAGACATCAACCTGAAGGGAGCTCCCGCCGTGATTTTGATGTCGGGGTTGCAAGGTTCCGGTAAAACTACTTTCTCGGGCAAGCTGGCTAATATGTTAAAAACCAAGCGCAGCAAAAAGCCGTTGCTGGTAGCCGGCGACGTTTACCGTCCGGCTGCTATCGAGCAATTGAAAGTATTGGGCGAACAAATCGGCGTGCCGGTATATGCCGAAACGGAAAACAAAAATCCGGTAGCCATTGCGTTGAACGCCATTAAGGAAGCCAAAAACAGCGGAAACGATGTGGTAATTATCGATACCGCCGGCCGGTTAGCTATCGACGAACAGATGATGAACGAAATCGCCGCTATCAAATCGGCCGTTTCGCCCGACGAAATCCTGTTCGTGGTGGACGCCATGACCGGACAAGACGCTGTGAACACGGCCCGCGAGTTTAACGAGCGGCTCGATTTCGACGGGGTGATTCTTACGAAGCTCGACGGCGATACCCGCGGCGGAGCGGCTCTTTCCATCCGTACCGTGGTAACCAAGCCGATCAAGTTCGTAGGTACCGGCGAAAAGATGGATGCGCTGGACGTATTTCATCCCGAGCGTATGGCCGACCGTATCTTAGGCATGGGCGACATCGTTTCGCTGGTGGAACGGGCGCAGGAGCAGTACGACGAAGACGAAGCCAAGCGGTTACAGAAAAAGATAGCCAAGAACCAGTTCGATTTCAACGATTTTATCGCCCAGATTCAGCAGATTAAGAAAATGGGTAACCTGAAAGAACTGGCTTCGATGATTCCGGGAGTAGGCAAGGCCCTGAAAGATATCGACATCGACGATAACGCCTTTAAAAGCATCGAGGCGATTATTTATTCCATGACTCCGGCCGAGCGTACCAATCCGGCTATTCTGAACGGTTCGCGCCGGAAACGGATTGCCGACGGCAGCGGCACGACGGTGGCCGAAGTGAACAAGCTTATCAAGCAGTTCGACGAAACGCGCAAGATGATGCGGATGGTTACCACCATGAAGCCGGGAAGCCGGAAACTTCCGGGCTTGAAAAGGTAAATATCAGGGAAAACACTTAATATACCGACATTATGCAACTTATAGACGGAAAAGCGGTTGCCGCACAGATTAAGAAAGAAATCGCCGGAGAAGTGGCGCAACTGAAGGCCGAAGGCCGGAAAATTCCGCACCTGGCCGCCATATTGGTAGGCCACGACGGCGGAAGCGAAACGTACGTAGCCAGCAAGGTACGCACGTGCGAGGAAGTAGGTTTCAAGTCGAGCCTGATTCGCTACGAAGACGACGTTACGGAGGCCGAACTGTTAAAGAAAGTCGACGAGCTGAACAACGACCCGGATGTAGACGGTTTTATCGTTCAGTTACCATTGCCGAAACATATTTCGGAGCAAAAGGTAATCGAAGCCATCGACTACCGCAAAGACGTAGACGGGTTCCATCCCATCAACGTAGGGCGTATGTCTATCGGATTGCCTTGTTTCGTATCGGCTACGCCCGCCGGGATTCTCGAATTGCTCAAGCGGTACGACATCGAAACGCAGGGAAAGCATTGCGTCGTGCTGGGCCGCAGTAACATCGTAGGCAAGCCGATGGCTACGCTGATGATGCAGAAAGCCTATCCGGGCGACTGTACGGTTACGGTATGCCACAGCCGCTCGAAGAACCTGAAAGAAATGTGCCAGGCCGCCGATATTATTATCGTAGCCCTGGGCGTGCCGGAATTCCTGAAGGCGGATATGGTAAAACCGGGTGCCGTGGTAATCGACGTGGGTACCACCCGGTTACCGTCGAGCGTAACGAAATCGGGATTCAAGCTCACCGGCGACGTGAAGTTCGACGAAGTGTCGCCTTTGTGCTCGTATATTACGCCGGTTCCGGGCGGAGTAGGGCCGATGACGATTATATCGCTCATGCGCAATACGCTCCTGGCCGGGAAAAAGGCGATTTACAAAGACTGACCGGCTGTATAAAAGCGCCTGCAGACAGAAACCGTTTTTAAAAGATACGGAAACACAAAGCCTTTAATTAAGGATAATTAAAACGCTGTGTTTCCGTTTTTTTTTGTGCTTAATCCGTCGGGCATGCTCCGTACAGCAGGTGGTTTGCGTATGGCTTCCCCCTAAAAAAGAACGCGTATGAAAAATCGGATTCTTCTTCTTTTGCTTGTCTTTTCGATAGCGGGGAAGGCGCAGGATACGTTATCGCTGGTATTCGTCGGCGACGCCATGCTGCATCGGAAGCAGCTCGACAACGCCCGTACGAAAACCGGATACGACTTCTCGGGTTATTTTACTGCCGTTGCCCGTGAAATAACGGCCGCCGATGTAGCGATTGTCAACCTGGAGGCTCCGCTGGGCGGTGCGCCTTATACGGGATACCCGTGTTTCAGCGCTCCCGACACGTTCGCAATCGCCTTGAAAGGCGCCGGCTTCGATGTATTCCTGCTGGCCAATAACCATTGCCTCGACAAGCGTACGAAAGGTGCGATGCGCACGTTGGCCGTACTGGATACGTTAGGGGTGAAGTACCTGGGCATATATGCCGACAGTGTTTCCCGCGAGCGGCAATACCCTTGTCTGCTTCTGAAGAACGGCTTCCGTATCGCCCTGCTCAATTATACCTACGGCACTAACGGCCTGAAGCCTGAAAAGCCCTGCATCGTGAATTATATGGATAAAGAACAGGTGGCCGCCGACATCGAGGAAGCGAAACGCATGTATCCCGATTTGATTATCGCGAATATGCATTGGGGCACCGAATACCGTCTGTCTGCCGATAAGGAACAGGAAGCGTGGGCGGCGTGGTTGTTCGAAAAAGGAGTGGGTATCGTGATGGGCAGCCATCCGCATGTAGTGGAACCGATGGAGTTGCGGCAGGATTCGCTTTCCGGGCGCCCCCGGCTGTTGGTATACTCGCTGGGAAACTTCGTTTCGAATATGTCGGCTCCCGATACCGACGGCAGCGCTTTGGTAAAAGTGGTTTTATCGAAAGATAACGCGGGAATCGGAATAACTTCGGCCCGGTATTCGTTGTTATATACGTACCGCGAATCGTTGCCGCACGGAAAAACGGCCTACCGGGTGGTACCCGCCTCGGCTTGGTACGATACGCCCGGAAGCGATACGATACCGGCTCTTTCCGGATTACGCAAGTATGTAAAAGCTACCCGCGAACGGCTCGGAAAGCAGAATACCGGGGTGGAAGAGTACCGCTTCGAATGAAAAAAGTGCGCAAATTGTTTGCACAATAAAATAGAATATCTATCTTTGCACCGTCTTTGAAACAAGACGACACGGTGAATGTAGCTCAGTTGGTTAGAGCATTGGATTGTGGTTCCAAGGGTCGTGGGTTCGAGCCCCATCTTTCACCCTCCTTTAAAAAGGCTTGAAGCGGATGCTTCGAGCCTTTTTTTATTTGGCGGGAACTCTACTTTGCCGCTTTCTGCCGGGCAGTTGTGCTTCCGGAATAGCCGGCCGAACAGGTGTCCTTCCTTATTCTTTCGGTGGAAGCGCTAAAACGGGGTGTTCGGGAAATCATCCGTGCGCTCCGGCAGGGAATTTACCGGCTTGTTTATTCTTTTTCGCTTCGGTTTTTGTTTGCCGCCGTCGGGAGCTATATTGCCACCGTCGCCGGCAAGTTTGCCGCCGTCGCCGTTTTTATTGCCGCCGTCGGCGGCAAACGAATTCGTAAGCATAAAAAACAAAAACAGGCAAGGAAACCCGTTGCCGGATGGTATATCCGGGCCGGTTTTCCCTGCCGTAATAGAGCCGGACGTATGGGGTTGCCCGTGCAGCCTTTTACGTTCGGCGCAACTTTTCGTTTTTCCGGTAGTTCGCCGCTATCTGCGTATACCGCCGGCCTTGTTGATACGGTACTACCCGTTTTGCCGGATGCTCCGGATGGCTTCGAGCAGCCGTTCCATATCTTCCGGGAAAATGTCGCCGATGTTTCCGATACGGAAAGTGTCGGCATCGGATATTTTGCCGGGGTAGATTACGAACCCTTTTTCTTTCAGGAGAGCATAAAACCGGTTGAAATCGAAGCCGGCCGACGGATATAAAAACGACGTGATCACGGGGCCTTGCGCTTCGTCGGGCAGCAAGGTGCGGAATCCGAGGCGGCGCATCCCGTTAACCAGCGTGCGGTGATTTTGCTTGTACCGTTCGTACCGGGCAGCGATTCCCCCTTCCTGTTCCAACTCCTTCATCGCCTGGTAAAAGGCGTGCACCACATGGGTAGGCGAGGTAAACCGCCACTTGCCGCCCCCTTTTTCCATCGCTTCCCACTGGGTGTACAAATCGAGCGACAGCGAGCGGGCGTTGCCGCGGGTAGCCATGAGCTTATCTTTCCGGGCAATCACGAATCCGAAGCCCGGAACGCCCTGGATGCATTTGTTCGCACTGCTCACCAGGAAGTCGATGCCGAGTTTCCGTATATCGATGGGAATGCCCCCGAAGCTGCTCATCGCATCCACGATAAAGGTGATATTTTTCCCCCGGATTACTTCGGCCGCTTCCTCGATGGGATTGAGCAACCCGGTCGTGGTTTCGCTATGCACCATCGAAAGATGGGTGATGCCGGGGTTTTCCGCCAACGCTTTC
>DBGBSM010000028.1:0-5304 GCA_048468815.1 Parabacteroides sp. | reverse complement strand
CACATTTTCCAGCGGCCTGTCCTGCCGGTTCGTTTTTACTTGCTGGATTGCATCTACTACGTCCAGCCCTTCGGTTACTTCCCCGTAAACCGTATATTCGCCGTCCAGGAACGGAGTGCCGCCGACTGTACGGTACGCCTCGCGCTGTTCCGGAGTAAATTTCGTCTTATCCTGCATCTTTTCGAACTCCAGTTCGGTTTTGCCGATCAGCGTATCCCGTAACACCGCCAGCTCGTTCTTGTCGCCGCTCCGGTACAACTCCATGATGCGCGCTTTGTTTTCGTTTTGCAACCGGTTGAAAATACCCTGTTTCAGCCGGCTCTCCATCTGCTTTTCCAGTTGGTTCAGCTCGGCGTCCGAGTATACTTTGCCGGTAACGATATAAAACTGCGAGGCCGACGACGCCTTTTCCGGATTCACTTCGTCGCCCGTACGGGCGGCGCTCAGCGCCCCTTTCTTATGGAAATAGTGCGGATAAACGATTTCCGCCGGTACGGTATATCCCAAATCGCCGGCGCCCAGCGGTTTGTCGAGCGGTGCATCCTTCGACGTTACGTCGCCTCCCTGAATCATAAAATCCTTGATAACCCGGTGGAAAAGCAACCCGTTGTACCGGCCGCTTTCCGCTAATTCGATAAAATTGTCGCGGTGCCGCGGCGTTTCGTTGTATAATTTCAGCTTGATGTCGCCCAGCGAGGTTTTCATCAAAATCTCCGTTTCTTTCGTATCCATCATTGTATGTTATTCGTTTAGTAAATTAAACTGGCGGTGTCCGGCTTTTGTTCAGGCCTCTATCCCCGTGAAAAGCTTGAGTAAGTAACCGATTCCGAAGCTCAGCGCAGCCACTCCGAAGCTGAGTACGGCCATTTCGGTGAACCGTTTCCGGAAACTTTCGTCGCGGGCTACCGAGTAATAATAGTTGAATAAGGCGATAATCAGCACGGCGATTCCCAGCATTACCGCCAGCGCAATCAACACGTTACTGCATAAGATGAACGGCATCACCAGGGCCACCACCGTAAAAATATAAGCGATGCCGGTATAAACGGCCGCCTTTACCGGATGTTTCGTGTCGCCGTCCGATTTGGTCGACAGGTATTCCGACGAAGCCATCGAAAGCGCCGCTGCAATTCCCGTGATGCTCCCGGTAAGCGCAATCAGCTTCGAGTCGCTCAGCGCCAGCGTGAATCCGGCCAATGCGCCGGTAAACTCCACTAACGCGTCGTTCAGCCCCAATACCACCGAGCCCATGTACTCCAGCTTTTCTTCGTTGATAAGGCCGATCAGCTCGTGTTCGTGCCTTTCCTCGTCGTCCGATAGCGCCTGCAATTCGGGGAAATCCGCGTATTGTGCGTAGTTTTGTTGTGCATGTCCTTCGTTCTTTTCCATCAGTTTGATGGCGAACGTAATCCCGAAAACGCTCGCTATCCACGCATACCGCTTTACTTTCCAGTAATCGGCTTTCGGAGAGGCGCCGGTATAATTCCGCAACAACTCGTAATGCCCTTTTTCCTCGGCGGCGATCGCTTCCAGTATTTCCCGGTTATGCGGGTTTTTTTCTTTCCGGGCGAGCGCGGTATATACCAGGCTTTCGGTAAGCTCGTTTACCTGAAAGCCGGTAAGCGCTTTTTTCATTTTCTCGTTTACTTCCATTTTACATCCTTTCGGGAACCTCGATTCCCAGTAAGCCTGTTCCTTCCTCGATTACTTTAGCCACATTCGCCGAAAGAACCAGCCGGAATACCTTTATATCCGGATTTTCTTCCCGCAAAATAGAATAATCGTGATAAAACTGGTTGTATTCTTTTACCAGGTCGTAAATATAATTGGCGATGCAGGCCGGGCTGTATTCGTTACCCGCCTCGCGTACGACCGAAGCGAAATCGGCGAGCAGCTGAATCAGGTTTTCTTCTTTCGCCGATACCGGAGTGCCGGCCGGAATCGCTTCGGGCAATACGATGTTTTGCTCTTCCGCTTTCCGGAGCACCGAGCGGATTCGGGCGTAGGTATATTGGATAAACGACCCCGTGTTTCCGTTAAAGTCGATCGACTCTTTCGGATTGAACGTCATGTTTTTTCGCGGGTCTACTTTCAGAATGAAATACTTGAGGCAACCCAATCCGACAATCCGGGCGATGTTTTCGGCCTCTTCCGGCGTGCAGTTGTCCAGTTTTCCCAATTCCTGCGACGTTTCGCGGGCCGTGTCGATCATTTCTGCCATCAGGTCGTCGGCATCCACTACCGTACCTTCGCGGCTTTTCATCTTGCCTTCGGGCAGTTCCACCATCCCGTACGAGAAATGTACCAAATCCTTTCCCCACGAAAAACCCAACCGGTCGAGCAGGAGAGCCAACACCTGGAAGTGGTAATTCTGTTCGTTTCCCACCACGTAAATCATTTTGTCGATGGGATAATCGGCGAAGCGCAATTTGGCGGTGCCGATGTCTTGCGTCATATACACCGAAGTACCGTCGGCGCGGAGCAGCAGCTTGTGGTCGAGGCCGTCAGGCGTAAGGTCGGCCCATACCGAACCGTCGTCTTTCCGGTAAAACACGCCTTTTTCCAACCCTTCGAGCACTTTGCCTTTTCCTTCCAGGTAGGTGTTCGATTCGTAATAAATCTTGTCGAAACCTACGCCCAGTTGCTTATACGTTTCGTCGAAGCCGGCGTACACCCAACCGTTCATCGTTTTCCACAGCGAAACCACCGCTTCGTCGCCCGCTTCCCATTGCCGGAGCATTTCGCGCGCTTCGGCCATCAGCTTTGATTGCGCTTCGGCTTCTTCTTTTGTCAATCCCTGTTTTTCGAGCTCTGCCAGCTCTTGTTTGTAATGCTTGTCGAACAATACGTAGAAGTCGCCTATCAGGTGGTCGCCTTTTTTACCGGACGATTCGGGCGTAACGCCGTTTCCCCATTTCTGCCAGGCCAGCATCGACTTGCATATGTGGATGCCCCGGTCGTTCACGATGTTCGTTTTCACTACTTGGTTGCCGTTGGCTTCCATAATCTGCGCCAAGCTGTAGCCTAACAGATTGTTGCGTACATGCCCCAAGTGAAGCGGTTTATTGGTGTTGGGCGACGAATATTCGATCATAATCAACGGCGAATTCTCCGTAACGGGTGTAATTCCGTACCGGGGCTGCCGGTGGATGCTGTTCAGCAATTCGATCCAGTAAGGAGCGGCGACGGTGAGATTCAGGAATCCCTTGATTACGTTGAATGCGGCTATGCAGCTTTCTTTTTCCAGAAGATATTGTCCGATTTCCGTAGCCGTTTGCTCCGGCGATTTTTTCGAAATGCGGAGGAGCGGAAATACTACTACGGTAAGGTGTCCTTCGAATTCTTTTTTCGTTTTCTGCAACTGTATCTGGGCCGGAGTAATGTCGGCTCCGTACAACTCTTTTACTGCGCCGGCGAGCGCCTGTGCTATTTGCTGTTCGATGACCATATCGTTATCGTTTATATTTACTTATTTGTCGGATTATGATTAAGTTCGCAAAGATAATACATTGCCGGCAGGTAGTGAAAAAAAAGTGTACCATAAACAAAAAAAGTGGCCGGATGGTTTTCTTTACAGGGTGAAAACCAAAAAATACGAAATGCGGAGGGCTGGAAAAAAGAAAAGAAGAAAATATTTTTACCTTTGTCCGGAAATAATCAGCAGATAGCATGAGCGCACAAAATTCATTGGCTTGGGGCAGTATTCCCGTGGTAACGAAGAACATTATTATCATTAACGTGTTACTCTGGGTCGCCACTATCGTTTTTGCCAAAACGGGAGTCGACCTGATTTCCATTCTGGGATTGCATTTTCCCGGAGCGAAGGACTTTTACGCTTTCCAGATCGTTACGTATATGTTTATGCACGATACGCATTCGATAGCCCATATCTTTTTCAATATGTTCGCCGTGTATATGTTCGGGCGTATCCTGGAAAGCGTATGGGGGCCGAAGCGTTTCCTGTTGTTTTACCTGGTTACCGGCGTGGGAGCCGGGCTGGTGCAGGAAGCGGTGTGGTATTTCGAGCTGCGCGACGTGCTGGCGGCTTCGCAGGTGAATATCGGGGGCGCTCAGATTTTAATGAAGAGCGAGTTCCTGAATTACTTCGTAACCATCGGCGCCTCGGGAGCGGTTTTCGGTATTTTGCTGGCGTTCGGCATGTTATTCCCGAACGTACCGCTGTACCTGATGTTTATCCCGATTCCTATCAAGGCGAAGTATTTCGTCGTTTTCTACGGGTTGGCCGAACTGTTCTTAGGCGTAGCCAGTTTCAGCGGCGACAACGTAGCTCATTTCGCCCATTTGGGCGGTATGTTATTCGGATTTTTCCTGATTAAATACTGGAAGAAGAAAGATGCGGACAATGGAAAGTATTTTTACTGATTTCAAGCAGACGTTCCGGCGCGGTAGCATGCTGGCGAAGCTGATTTACATAAACGCCGGCGTTTTTCTATTCGTCAGGCTGGCCGTAGTGTTGTTGATGTTGTTCAATATCGACGGCGCGAGTTTTCTGCGTTATTTGCAGGTGCCGTCGTCATTGAGCTTGTTGGTAATTCGTCCCTGGACGCTGGTTACCTATATGTTCACCCATTTCGATTTCTGGCATATTTTGTTCAATATGCTGTGGCTGTATTGGTTCGGGAAAATTTTCCTGCTGTTTTTCAACGAGAAGCAACTGGGCGGACTGTACATCTTAGGCGGTTTGGCCGGCGCTTTCCTGTTCGTGCTGGCTTATAATCTTTTCCCTTATTTCGATACGTATGTACCCAACAGCTACCTGATGGGCGCGTCGGCCTCGGTGATGGCCATCGTATTCGCCGTTTCGTTTTACCGAAAAGATTTCGAAATCAATTTGTTCCTGGTCGGGCGCGTGAAACTGATTTACCTTGCTATTTTTACTTTCGTAATCGACTTGCTGGCCGTTACCTCGTCGAATGCCGGCGGCCATATCGCTCATGTGGGAGGCGCTTTGCTGGGTATTTGGTTCGCCAACCGGATAGCGCGCGGGAAAGACCTTACGGCTCCTGTAAACCGCCTGGTCGACTGGGGGGTGAACCTCGGGAAACGAAAGCCGAAAATGAAGGTAACGTACAACCGGCGCGAAAAAGACTATGAGTACAATGCCCGCAAGAATCGCGACAACGAGGAAATCGACCGGATATTGGATAAATTGCGCCGCTCCGGTTACGGCAGCTTGTCGGCCGAGGAGAAACGCAAGTTGTTCGAGGCGAGCAAGAAATAAGGAGCCGGGTATATGAAAATCATAGGGCTTTTATTCCATTCGTTGGTAGCCACGGCAAACGC
>DBGBSM010000027.1:0-2851 GCA_048468815.1 Parabacteroides sp. | reverse complement strand
CCCCATCATTCCGCTGTTTATCCGCGACAACGACAAAACGTTCAAAATCACCTGCGAACTGTTCGAAGCCGGTATTTTCGTAAATCCGGTGGTAACGCCCGCCGTGGCTCCGCAGGATACGCTCATCCGGTTCTCGCTGATGGCCACCCATACCCGGGAGCAGCTCGACTTTGCCCTGGAAGCTATCGAAAAATGCCTGAAAAGGAACGGCGTACTCCGCTGACGTTTCCTTTTTAAACCGATTATATCCGGAGGCCCGGCTAACCCTTTCAGGTTAACCGGGCTTTCTTTTATCCGGCGCTCGCTTAACGCTTGCCGGCACATCCGCGACGCATTCCGAAGTGCGTCTTCTCCCGCTTCAGGGAGGCATTCCGCAGCAGGTAGCTGCCGGCCGTTCGCCTGCATTCTACGTATGCCGGCGGAATCTTTCCCGGTTGTTTGGTTCGAATCTGGAAATTATTATCTATTTTTGCTTCGGCCCTCGGTTTGCACTGCGAACAGGGCACTAAACACGCAATAAATTAACAAGATGGATTTCAAGCTCAATAACGGCGAGTGCCGTATCAACTGTAAAGGATGCAGCAGAGTACAAAATAATAAACTGAACACGTACGACTGGTTATGCGATATTCCCGACTCGGCCCAGGCGACCGACTACGTGGAAGTGCAATTTAAAAACACCCGCAAAGGATATTACCTCAACAGCACGAAAATTCCGCTGGAGAAAGGCGACCTGGTTGCTGTAGAAGCCAGCCCGGGGCACGACATCGGCACCGTAACACTCACCGGCAAGCTCGTTCTGCTCCAGATGAAAAAGAACAACGTGCGCACCGAAGGGGTGGACGTAAAGCGGGTATACCGGAAAGCCAAGCCCACCGACATCGAGAAATATGAGGAAGCGAAAGCGAAAGAGCATGCCACGATGATTCGTTCGCGCGAGATTGCCAATAACCTGCACCTCGACATGAAAATCGGCGACGTGGAATACCAGGGCGACGGCAACAAGGCCATTTTTTATTACATCGCCGACGAGCGGGTAGACTTCCGCCAGCTTATCAAGGTGCTGGCCGAAGCGTTCCGGGTACGTATCGAGATGAAGCAAATCGGAGCCCGGCAGGAAGCGGGGCGCATCGGCGGGATAGGCCCCTGCGGCCGGGAGTTGTGCTGTTCGAGCTGGATGACCAGCTTCGTTTCCGTAGCTACGGGCGCCGCCCGTTACCAGGACATTTCGATGAACCCGCAGAAGTTAGCCGGCCAGTGCGCCAAGCTGAAATGCTGCATCAACTACGAAGTGGATGCGTATGTGGAAGCACAGAAACGGTTGCCGTCG
Organism: Parabacteroides sp.; assembly: GCA_048468815.1. Classification (GTDB taxonomy): domain Bacteria; phylum Bacteroidota; class Bacteroidia; order Bacteroidales; family Tannerellaceae; genus Parabacteroides_B. Next base: position 1,521 of record DBGBSM010000027.1, on the reverse strand, counting down.
CGCGAGATACACCTCGAAACCAAAGACGCGACCTACTACCACTTCAAAACGGATATATTCAAAGGGCTGGTTACCTACTCGACCGACAAGGTAATGGCGGCCAACCTGGTAACGATTCCGGCCAAGCGGGCTTTCGAAATCATTTCGATGAATAAAAAGGGTTCGAAACCCGTTTCGCTCGAAGGCGACACGAAGCCGCAACCCGTGAAACGCGATGCCCAGGATATTCTGGGGCAAGACAGCGTAACGCGGTTCGACGGTGTAAAGAAGAAAAAACGGAAAAAGCCCGCCAACGGCAACAACAACCAGCCGGGCGGCAACGCCGGCGTTTCGCCCCGGAACGAGAATGCGAAAGAAGGCTCCGGAAAAGCGTCCGCTCCCAGGCCGAACACCAACCCGAGTAAGAAAAACGAGGCGAACGCCTCCAGGAACGCAGGCAACGGCAACCGGAGCAGCAACCGTCCGAACCGGCCGCGCCCGAATACCAATCCGCAAGCGAATAATGAAGCTCCGCAGAAAAAAGCGTAACCGGGCGGCGTGGCTTGCCGGTTCGCCGCACCCGGCGGCAGAACGATATAAAAACGATAGTACGGCGACCTTCCGTACTATCGTTTTCGGATTTTTATTGCTCTTCGTATGCAGTTGCGACGAGCCGGCCGTTTACACTTCGTACCGGCCGGTGGATAAGGCAACCTGGAACAAGGACCAAACGTTTTACTTTTCGGTAGACATACAAGACACCTCGGCACCCTACTCCCTCACACTCGATATACGCAACAACACGCTTTATCCCTACCGGAACCTCTGGATAGCTTACCAGGTAGAGCAACCCATCGGGCCGTTCCTGACCGACACGGTGGAGTGCATCCTGGCCGACGGACACAACAAATGGAGAGGGAACGGCTTTTCCCTGTTTACCACGAGTTTTCCCTTACAAGAACAGTTTGTTTTTCCGCATCCCGGGCTGTATACCTTCAGCTTCAGCCACGTCATGACCGACGAAAAGCTGAAAGGCATCCACGAAATAGGCTTCCGGATAGAAAAAGCCACCTCTCCGCAGACGCATTGAAAGGCGCTACAAACGCTCGCCCCGCGCCGCATCGAGGCGGATGAAGATAAAGAGCAGAATGGTAAACCCCCACAACGACGAGCCACCGTAACTGAAGAACGGGAGCGGAATGCCGATTACGGGCGTAAGACCGGTAACCATCCCGATGTTGATGGCCAGGTGGAACAGGAAGATAGCCGCCACGCTGTACCCGTATACCCTCCGGAATACGGAGTGTTGCCTTTCGGCCAGGTAAAGCAGCCGCAGGATAAGTACGCCGAACAACAGGAGCACCAGCGAACTGCCGATAAAACCCTGCTCTTCGCCGACAGTGCAAAAGATAAAGTCGGTATCCTGCTCCGGCACGTATTTCAGCTTGGTTTGCGTACCGTTAAGAAAGCCTTTCCCGGCGAAGCCGCCCGAACCGATGGCTATTTTCGACTGGTTCACGTTATAGCCGGCGCCTCCCGGGT
>DBGBSM010000026.1:0-9281 GCA_048468815.1 Parabacteroides sp. | reverse complement strand
GGAAAACGAAAGAAAAAAACTGTCCCTTTTCCTTTTTCGACAAAAAGGGATGGGTGATTATGATTTTTATGGTAACGCTGGGCATCACGATACGTAGATTTCATTTATTGCCCAATTCGTTTATTTCCGTTTTTTATACCGGCTTGGCGTCGGCGCTGATTATAACCGGCTTTTTGTTTTTGCGCCGGGGCTGGAAAGAAAAAAGCGGGCCATGCGGAGAGGAACAGGAATAAAAATCCGGCCGGTGCACCGGAAAAACGAACCGGTTTCGTTTTGTAGCGCGCCTTACCGTGAAAAATATACTAATAAGCCTTATGCCAATTGAATAGAATAAACATGAACAGAACCGCAATCTTGGAAGAAATACGGAAAAACGTACAGCGTCTTTCCGATACCGGCAATCCGGATTACCTTTATATCCCGTTGCATCCCAACCCGTCGCCTTCGGTAGATAAGCTAAAGCGGATAATGAATTTGCTGCGTACGATTATTTTTCCCGGCTTTTTCGGGCCGGAACAGGAAGCGCACCCCCATTCTATACCTTATTATATGGGAGTGTATCTGGAGCAATTGTACGATTTGTTACAAGAGCAGATTTACCACGGCTTGTGTTTCGAAACGGAAACGTGCGAGGGAGGAAAGGAAACGGCCTCCGATATCGCCGTGGCTTTTATGAACGAAATTCCGCGAATCAAACATTTGCTCTCTACCGATGTAAAAGCTTTGTTAGACGGCGATCCGGCAGCCAAGAGCCTGAGCGAGATTATCTTTTGTTACCCGTCGTTGCAGGCTTTGTTACATCATCGCGTAGCGCATGCGTTACTTAACCTGGGCGTGCCCGTAATTCCCCGTATTATTTCGGAAATGGCGCACTCGGCTACCGGAATCGACATCCATCCGGGGGCGCAAATCGGCGAATATTTCGCCATCGACCACGGAACGGGAGTGGTAATCGGGCAAACGGCTATCATCGGGAATCACGTGCAATTATACCAGGGAGTAACGTTGGGAGCAAAAAGTTTTACGCTCGACGAGCAAGGCCTGCCGCTGGATGTTCCGCGGCATCCGATTCTCGAAGACTATGTAACGGTGTATTCCAACGCGTCCATCCTGGGACGCATTACCATAGGGGCGGGTTCGGTTATCGGCGGTAATATCTGGCTTACCTACAGTGTGCCACCCGGCTCGAAAGTGGTGCAGGGGGGAGCTTCCCTTTCTCCGGAAAGAAAAGAATAATCTTAGCGGCCTGGGTATTACAGGCTGCACGCAGCCGGTTCGGTATTCAGCCGGTTTACCAAGTGTCTTACTTGCTTTTTCAACGAAGGAAGACAAGCGGCTATTTCCGGCGAGAGCCGGATTTTCACTTCGTTTATGTTCTTTACCGAAACAGTAAACAGGTAAATATCCGGCAACTTATCGGTAAGCGCCATCACGGTAATCATATCCTGCAAGCCGATTTCGTGCGCACTTATCAACGGAGGGAAATCGAGTGCCCGGCGCGGTCGCAGCAACCGGATGGTACCCGGCGGCTCGTTATCGAGCGTAGCATCCAGCATCACCAGTATATCGTACTCCTGTAAATCGCCGGTGAGGTGAATACCGCCCGTGCCGCCGTCGAGCAAATCGACATTCGCCGGCCAATCTTCTTTTTCCAACGCATACAGGGCATGTACGCCCACCCCTTCGTCCGACAGCAATACGTTGCCCACCCCTAAAATCAATATCTTATTCATCCTTCGCCCGGTTAAGTTCCTCTTGTTCCACTTTTCGAATCAGTTTGCGTCGTTGCTTATTGAAAATCCCGATTTCCCGGTCTTCTTCCTGCTCGGCCACTTCTTCCTCGATAAATTTCCATCCCCCGATAATCGAGGAGGTAACTCCCCGCCGCTCGATGTAGTCGTGGTAAAAAACCAGGTAAATATGTACCATGACGAAAAGAATGAAAAACCACATCAGGAAATGGTGGATTTCGCGCGTTACCATATCGCCCCCCAGCAACGGTACTATCCAGGCGAACAACTGCGGGAAAACGGCCTGGCTCATCTTCGCATACAATCCGAAACCGGTAAAGCATTGCACCAGGAAGGCCAGGAACGTAGAGAAATAAATTACGCTGGCCAGCGCATTGTGTCCGATCGATTCGATAGGCTGGTTCTTTACCTGCAAAATATCCACCCGGATTACTTGCCAGATTTCGCGCCATTGCGCTTTTTTCAGCGGGATATAATTGTACCACCGGCTGAACGTATTTCCTACGAACCCCCAGTACAAGCGGAAAACGAAGTTGAAAAAGAACACGAAAGCCGTTACGAAGTGGATGAAACGGGCTATTCCGAACCAGTAATTGAAATAAGCCTCGCCCGAAATAACGAAAGCCGGCGGGTCGGCGATAATAAACCCCGTGATGCATAATATCAGGATACACGCGGCATTGATCCAGTGGTAAAACCGTACCGGCAATTCCCATACATACACTTCCCTGAGGTGAGTTTTCCTGCTTTTCATAACACTTCCGGTTTAAAAAGTATCTATCCGATGTACGTAGCTGCCCTTTTCGTCGTACAGATGCACGGCGCAAGCCAGGCACGGGTCGAACGAATGTACGGTACGCAGTATTTCCAGCGGTTGGTTGGCCAACGCTACCGGCGTTCCGCGCAGCGACGATTCGTACGGCGAAAGCTGTCCCTGCACGTCGCGGGGCGAGCCGTTCCAGGTAGTGGGCACTACCATCTGGTAATTTTTTATCTTTTTGTTTTCGATTACGGCAAAGTGCGAGAGGGAACCGCGGGATGCCTCGGCCAATCCCATGCCGCGGGCTTTGTCGGGCCACGACGCCGGATTCCATTTTTCGTTGTTCATCATCCGCGAGTCGCCGTTCTTTACGTTTTGTACCAACCGGTCGAAAAACTCGACCGCCCAGTCGGCTACTAACTTGGCTTCCAGTCCGCGCGCCAGGGTGCGTCCCAACGTGGAGTAATACGCTTCTATTGGCAGCTCCAGCTCTTTCATCGCCCGTTCCATGCTTTCTTTCTGCGGTTCCTTTCCCCAGGCATACGCTACCAGCATACGCGCCAGCGGCCCCACTTCCATGGGGTACCCTTTCCACCGGGGCGTTTTAATCCAACTGTATTTATCGTTTACGTTCAGGAATTTATAAGGCGGCTTGGGCCCTGTGTAATCCAGAATCGTTTCCCCTTCGTACGGATGCAGTCCCGCTTCGTTGCCTTGCGTATATTTGTACCACGAATGGAAGATATACTCTTTCACCTCTTCCGGCGACTTCGCGTCCATCGGGTGTACGTGCGACAAATCGCGGTCGAGAATGATACCCCGCGGCATTTTGTACGATTCGATGGTATCGTATTCGTACATCGGCATATCGCCGTAAGCGAAATAATTACGTACGCCGCCCCCTAAGTTCGCCCAGTCTTTGTATACCTTGAACACCATCATCAGGTCGCGCACATATACTTGCGTGATAAAAGTCTGCGCCTCTTTGAGCCGTTCGCCCACGAAAGCCAGCCGTTCGTCGTTGATGGCATTCGCCTCGTTGATGTCGATGCTGCACGGCATACCGCCCACCACGAAATTGGGGTGCGGGTTCTTTCCGCCGAAAATGGTTTGCACCTTTACGATTTCGCGCTGCCACCGCAACGCTTCGAGGTAATGGGCAATCGCCACCAGGTTCATTTCGGGCGTGAGCTTGTAAGCCGGATGCCCCCAGTAAGCGTTGGCGAAAAGCCCTAACTGGCCGCTTCCCACCAGCTTCTTTATCTTATCCTGTATTTCCTTGAAATAACCGGTCGACGACATCGGCCACGGCGAATTGGCGCGTGCGAGCGCCGACGCTTCGGCCGGGTCGGCTTTCAGGGCCGATACCACGTCTACCCAGTCGAGCGAGTGCAGGTGGTAAAAATGTACCACGTGGTCGTGCATGAAAAGAACCGCCTGCATGATGTTGCGCACCAACTGCGCATTCGGCGGGATAACGATACCCAGCGCATCCTCTACCGCCCGGACCGAGGCGAGCGAGTGAATCGAGGTACATACGCCGCATACCCGTTCCACGAACGCCCATACGTCGCGCGGGTCGCGGTTCTTTACGATATTTTCGATTCCGCGCACGCAGGTGCCGGAGCTATACGCGTCTTTGATGATACCGTTTTCGACTTCCACCTCTATCCGGAGATGCCCTTCGATCCGGGTAATAGGGTCTACCACTATACGTTCAGCCATAATTATTTTTTATTTACGGGATACGGATTGATCCGGTCGGGGTCGGGAATATCTTCGAGCGGCCCTTCCTCCGGCTCAGCTTCTATATTTTCAATCAGTTTTTTCTTCCGGATATTGGTAGATACGGCATGCGCCGTAATGCCGGCAGCCGTAACCAGGCCGAGCCCGAGGCCGATTTGGTCGGCAGTGGCTTCGATACCGAATCCGCGCACGTCGGGAAGCCGTTGGTAAAACGGGCCGTTATCCCAGAAACCCGCTTCAGAGCAACCTAAACACGGGTGTCCCGACTGGATGGGGTAGCTGGTACCCTCGTTCCAGCGGATAATGCCGCACGAGTTGTACGTGCTGGGCCCGCGGCACCCGATTTTATACAGGCAATATCCGTGCTTGGCGTTTTCGTCGTCGAATGCTTCCACGAACAAACCCGCGTCGAAGTTGGCGCGCCGGTAGCATGTATCGTGTACCCGTCGCGAATAGAAAGCCAGCGGCCGGCCGAGCGCGTCGAGCTGCGGAATCCGGTCGAACGTAAGCAGATACACCACCACGCCGGCCATGACGTCCGGTATGGGCGGGCAACCCTGTACGTTGATAACCGGTTTGTCTTTAATCAGCTTATGTATCGGTTTCGTATCGGTAGGATTCGGGTTGGCGGCCTGTACGCAACCGGCGCAAGCGCAGTTTCCCCACGCGATGATGGCCGTGCATCCGGCCGCCGTTTCATTCAGGATGTCGAGCGCCGTTTCGCCTCCGATGCAACAATAGCCCGGATTTCCCATCGGCACGGAGCCTTCCACCATCAGCAAGTATTCGCCGGGATATTTCCGCATGGTTTCCAGGCGGCACTCTTCGGCTTGGTGTCCGGCGGCCGCCATCAACGTTTCGTCGTAATCCAGCGAAACCTGCTCGAAAAGGATGGTTACGATGTCGGGATGATAGAGCCGCAGGAACGATTCGCTGCAACACGTGCACTCCTGGAAGTGCAGCCAGATAACCGGGAGCCGCGGTTTGGTTTCCAATGCGTTGACCACCTGGGCCACTCCCGAGGCCTCGAGGCCGAGCATGGCAGCCATCGAAGTACAGAATTTAAGGAAATCGCGGCGTGATATTCCTTTTTCACAGCAGGCCTCGTAAACGGTTTTTCTTTTTTCTCCCATCGTTTCAGTACGTATAAAAGAGGTTGTAAGATGTCGGTTCGGCTAAAACGTCTGCCGCTTTCCGGAAAAGCGGGATGCGTAGTAGTTGAATGTCTTTTGTTTTAAACCGTTTTCCCGTTCGGATTGTTTAACCGGCCTTACCGGCTGCGGGAGACAAAGGGCAATCGGGAGCCCGGGCATACTCTTCTTTTAGTACGTCTTTGACAAGTAGCTGGAGCGGCGCACTTTTTGGAGTGTGGGTAGTCCGCATTTATGAACAGCAATTTTCCAGATAAATAAACTAACATTTCGAAAAAGTCAAATATAACGTTTTGAAAAAACAGCCGCTTGCCATTTCTGGCTATATTTGCATCATCGGTACAGACATTCCGGTGATACTTTTTTAGTGTGAATTAAAATGAAAAGCAATAGGTGTCGGTTATACAATGCGGAAGATTTGGAACAGACAGTTCTGAAAATGGGTTTTCTGCCTTTTTTCCAAAGCGATATTCCGGAGTTCTCCATCGAGGAGTTCACGCCCAAAGAACATTGGTTCGCCGATGGCGCCGATGGCCCCTGGGAGTGGAAAAGTCCGGTAGCCGGAAATGGGAATTGCGCTTATGGAAAATTGTTTCGGGGCAAAGCGGGTTTTGTCAGTATGGAATGGTTTCCCGAGTTAGTCAATTACCGTCGCGCCGCTTATCCTCTCGATACCGATCCTGCGCATAAATCGCGGCTTATCTACGATACGGTGGTCCGGCACGAATCGTTGCTTTCGAAAGAGATCAAAACGTTGTGCGGTTTTCGTAAGCCTCCCCGCCGGAATTTCGAGCCTGCCGATGCGTGGAATGCGCTTGAAAAGCAGAAACAACAGGGAAAATACCATGCCGGATTCGACACGCTAATCACCCGCCTGCAAATGGGAACATGGCTTGTCGTGGCCACTTTCGAATACGAATACGACAAGCACGGCCAGCCTTACGGTTGGGGCATTGCCCGTTACGTTACGCCCGAAGCGCTGTTCGGAGAAGATCGGATACTCAGTTGCAACGGGCACTCGCCCGAAGAATCGAAAATGCGACTGGCAGAATATTTTTCAGTTCTTCTGCCCCAAGCTTCCGAAACGCAAATTCTCCGGTTAATAGGATAAGTTTTAATCGAATGTAATACGTTCTCTTAATCCATACCCCCGGGAAAGAGGATGTTGGAAATAGTTGCGGCACAGGAAATCAAATTACAGAAGAATATCCCGGAAACAGCTATTTGCCGGACAGCGGAACAAAGTGACAGGATGAAAGACGAAAAAACGATAGGATTTTTCAGAAACTAATAAACCGATAAATACTGGATACGATGTTTAAAAAAATGAGAAACGCCGGAAAAATCGTTCTGTTGGCATGCGCGGTTGCCATGCCTGTGCTCCATTCGGCGGCACAACCCCTTTTGCCGTATAAAGACGCCCGTTTATCCGCCGCCGAACGCACCCGCGACCTCCTGGCGCGGATGACCACGGAAGAAAAAATAGGCCAGTTGCTTTGTCCGCTCGGCTGGGAGATGTACGCCATACAAGGCAGCGAAGTGGTTCCTTCCTCCGCGTTCGAGCAAATAATAAAAGCGAAACGACCCGGCATGCTCTGGGCTACCTACCGGGCCGACCCGTGGACGAAAAAAACACTCGGCAACGGCCTTACCCCCGCATGGGCGGCAAAAGCCGGAAATGCCTTGCAAAAGTACGTAACGGAGCATACCCGCCTGGGAATCCCGCTGTTCCTGGCCGAAGAAGCCCCGCACGGGCACATGGCCATCGGAACCACCGTTTTCCCCGCGGGCATCGGCATGGCCGCCACCTGGTCGCCCCGGCTGCTGAAAGAAACGGGCCAGGCGATAGGAAAAGAAATCCGCTTGCAGGGCGCTCATATCAGCTACGGCCCCGTACTCGATTTGGCACGCGACCCGCGTTGGTCGCGCGTGGAAGAAACATTCGGCGAAGACCCGATACTGGCCGGTACGTTAGGAGCGGCGATGGTCGAAGGACTCGGCGGGGGCGACTTGTCGTGCCCGTATGGCACGGTCGCTACGTTGAAGCATTTTCTGGCGTATGCCGTACCGGAAAGCGGCCAGAACGGCAACCAAGTATCGGCGGGGCTGCGCGAGCTGCATGCCGCTTTCCTGCCACCCTTTAAAAAGGCTGTCGATGCCGGAGCGCTTTCGGTGATGACTTCTTATAACTCGATAGACGGAATCCCGTGCACGGCCAACCCGTATTTCCTTACCGGCGTGTTGCGCGATGCGTGGCGTTTCCGCGGATTCGTGGTGTCCGATTTGTACAGCATCGAGGGCATCCACGGAAGCCATTTCGTAGCTCCGACGATACAAGATGCAGCTATCCAGGCCGTTTCGGCCGGCACTGACGTGGATTTGGGCGGCGATGCGTACACGCGCTTGCTCGAAGCGGCGGAGCAAGGCCGTATCGCACAAGCCGTTATCGACACAGCCGTAAGCCGGGTACTCCGGTTGAAATTCGAAATGGGTTTGTTCGAAAATCCCTACGTCGACCCGGAACAAGCGGCTGCCGCGGTACGTTGCGACGCCCATATCGCCCTGGCGCGCGAAGTAGCGCACGCTTCTATCACGTTGTTGAAAAACGAAAAAGGGATATTGCCGTTGAGCAAAGCCGTTTCGAAAGTAGCCGTTATAGGCCCGAATGCACATAACCGGTATAATATGCTGGGCGATTACACCGCACCGCAAGAGGAACAGAACGTAAAAACCGTACTCGACGGAATTACCGCCAAGCTATCGCCCGGTCAGGTGGAATACGTAAAAGGGTGTGCCGTACGCGATACTTCCGGATGCGAAATCGAACGGGCCGTAGCCGTCGCCCGCGAGGCCGATGTGATTATCGCCGTAGTGGGTGGGTCGAGCGCCCGCGATTTCAAAACGAGCTATAAGGAAACGGGTGCCGCCGAGGTATCGGGCGCGAGCGTAAGCGATATGGAGAGCGGCGAAGGGTTCGACCGGGCTACCCTGTCGCTTCTGGGTAGGCAAACGGAGTTGCTGCAAGCATTAAAAGCCACGGGCAAGCCGCTCGTCGTGGTTTATATCGAAGGACGCCCGCTGGAAAAGAACTGGGCGGCCGAACAAGCCGATGCGTTGCTCACGGCTTATTACCCGGGACAGGAGGGAGGCGCGGCTATTGCCGACGTATTGTTCGGCGATTACAACCCGGCCGGCCGGTTACCGGTGTCCGTACCGCGCCATGCAGGGCAGTTGCCCGTATATTACAATAAAAAGAATCCCGCCGGCCACGACTATGTGGAAATGCCGGTTACGCCGTTGTATGCCTTCGGTTACGGGTTGAGTTACACCACGTTCGGCTATTCCGGGTTGCAGGTGGTGCAACCGTCGCCCGGTTGCTTCGAAGTATCTTTTTACGTGAAAAACACCGGTGCGTACGATGGGGAAGAGGTCGCCCAGTTGTATGTGCGCGACGAGTATGCCTCGGTGGTACAGCCGGTAAAGCAACTGAAGCGCTTCGAACGCTTTTTCCTGAAGAAAGGCGAAACGCGGAAAGTGGTCTTTACCCTTACGCCTTCCGACCTGGCCATCGTGAACCGCGACTTGCAAGAGGTGGTGGAGCCGGGTACGTTCCGGCTCGACGTGGGCGCCGCTTCCGACGATATCCGGCTCACTGCCGGAATCGAGGTGCGGTAAGCCGGCTGTTTGACTGTGTACGCCCGTTACCTGTGCAGCTTGTATATTTCCTGCCGCTTTCTTTAGTTGCCGGTTCTTTTTTGGTTTCTCCGTTAACAAAAAACGATTTCTTGCCGTAAAAAATATCGTCCGACCCGGGCAGTTCACTTGTCCGACCCAGGGAGTCCACCCGTCTGACCCGGGTCGGACGGGTGAACC
>DBGBSM010000025.1:0-1844 GCA_048468815.1 Parabacteroides sp. | reverse complement strand
GTTTATACTCTTCCATTCCTAAGATATGCTTAGTCAGCTTGTAACACTCTAATTTTACCAAGTGCTTATAACTTACATGACGCTTCAGTACCGTATGCTTAAATGTTTCGTTGATACGTTCCTCCCAAGCTTTGACAAAGGTTTTCCGTTCCGATTCTTTCAGTAAACAGCTATTTATCTGATGGTCGAAATCTTTGGCTTGAATTTCCTTTTTGTTTAACATCCGGAAAATAAGACGATCCACTAAGATCGGTTTGAAAATCTCGGCTATATCCAATGCCAGCGAATACCTCCTGTAACCCGGCTCGTGCAAGAAGCTGATAGTAGGATTTAGTTGTGTATGGTAAATCTGCCCCAGGCAAAGCGTGTAACAAAGCATGTTCCCGAACGAAATCAGGGCGTTTAATTCGTTTTGTGGCGGCCGTTTGCTACGATTTTCCAGTTGGAAGCCGGAAGAAATAATATCATCGAAAGCACTGTAATATGCTTGGCGGATATTCCCTTCGATTCCCATCAGTTCATCGATAGCCGAGGTACCGTCGATCGAGAGGGTGTATTGCTCTATCATTTCCTGAATCGGTGTCACGTCTTTGTCACGGTTGATGTAATAACGTAGCGTCTTGATCATGTTGAAGGCTGCTCCCGAAACAAACTTTTTTGCTATTTCGAGCCGTTTCTTTTTGTCGATGTAACGCTTGGTTTGTTCGATTTGCATTTTGCCTGCCAACAGATATTCTTTTGGAGCAAACGATCCGGTATAATGTTCGTAGTAATCAAAAAAATGTACGGCAATTCCGGCTTTCCCCAAAAAATTATACAACGCACTGTTTGCATCGAGGCTGCCGAAACAAAAAAAGTCGGAAACGCCTTCTACCGGAATGTACCTTGGCGAACCCTCCACGCCGTTCTCGTCTACAGGTGTAAACTTCAGCGTGTTGTCTCTTCGGCTCAACCGACCGGGATTGAAAAGATAATAAGTTTTTTTCATTCTTCGTCAATGTAACAAAGTTCATAATAAGAGCAACTTTTGCAGATAGGCTTGCGAATGGGTGCCGGGCAATTTTTTTCGTTTTTTAAAGACAGAATTTCCATTACCGCATTCTCCAATACTTCGATATCGGATGGCGAAAGAGTAATCGGCGTGGTTTGCCTCAACTGGGGATATTCGAGTACTGCGCTAACCTCCTTGATACCATTTAGATACAACAGCCATATATAAAACTTTACTTGCCACTCATGCGCCGATTCCGCTTTATCACTCCGTTTCGTTTCATGAATTATCTTTTCTTGGGCATCATAGAAATCGATTTTACCGAATAAATCGACTCCTTTAAACCGGGCTGTAATGTCAATTTCATTGTATTTCCTGGCCCTGTCGGTATAACTTGTTTCGTGAAGCAGTTTGCCATCGTATACCAGGTCACTGTTGTGTTCCATCGTAATACCGTTTGCATGAAGCCAGCATTCACGTTTGCATACATGGTATAAGTTAATGAGTGTAGCGTTTATAGATACTTTTAAAAGTGTTATTTTGAAAATATTTCGGTTTGAAGCCCATTTTCGAAAGAGTAAATTTCTCTGAACTTTTTGAGGTATAGAAAACCATATTTCTTTTCGCCTTTAGTTTTCAGTACTTCGTAATCTTTTCCGTTCGGAATAACTGAAAAAGTAAAAGCCGACAGAACCGATTGGAGCTTTCTTACGTTGATCTGTTTTCTTACAAAGTCTTTTGGCTGCGCAGTGATGATTTCCTCATATTTCTTCCAAACATCCGCTCCGTTTACTACTTCCGAAGATGGTATATTTAATTCGTTTAGTGTTCCGGTATATTGGGAGAGTAGTGC
>DBGBSM010000024.1:0-5099 GCA_048468815.1 Parabacteroides sp. | reverse complement strand
CGGTTTCCGTATAGGGTCCGGGCCGGTATATTTCCGCCTTTACGTACCTCCTGGAGAATACAAGACGGAAACTCGTGCGGCTGTTGGTTTGCTTATCTCAAATTCGGATTGATATTCTTTTCCGCCAGCGGAATAGGCCAGCGTTCCTGTCCGCTTTTAAAGCTACGCGAGTCGACATACCAGCGGTTGTACGGGTCGGTCGCACCGTCTTTCTTTTTCATCAGCTCTTGATTGGAAATATAGAACGGAGAGCCGTAGATGTCTAAGTTCAGCCGTTCTTCCGCAATTCCCCAGCGGAATAAGTCCCAAAGGCGGAGCCCTTCGAATGCGAACTCGATCATGCGTTCTTTCTGAATAATCCTTAACAATTTATCCGGATCGGTTTCGGTAATGCCCGGCATTCCTACACGCCCGCGAACCGCATTGATAGTCTGATCCAACAAAGGCTGGGTAACCGGCGTTCCGGCTTGCATCTCGGCTTCCAGGTACATCATCAGCACATCCGCGTAACGCGCCAGGGGAACATTGTTGCCGTATTGGCTTTTATCGCCGTTCCAGCTTTCATCGAAATACTTGCGTAAAAGAAAACCGGTTTGAGTAGTTTGTCCCGGGCCGATTTTGTCGGCCGCCGTCGTTTCCGGATTGCAACTGTAAACGGTTCCGCGGAAAGTAGCGCCGTCGTAAATAAGCGTATAATCCAGGCGCGGGTCGCGATTTTTCCCGAAGTTCGTTTTGTCGAAACGCGGGTCGTCGTAGCTAAAAGGCGTGCCGTCTTTGAAGTCGTATGCTTCGAACAGCGTACTGGAACCGTTTACCAGGCACCAGCCTCCGTCTTTTATCGGGTAAGCATGCTGGGGCAGCCCGTGGCCGGCCAGGTCGTCGACAAACTGCGTTGCGAAAATATGTTCGGAGTCGTTTATTGCGCCGGGATAAAACAACTTCTGGTAGTCGGACGCCAGTTTATTGTCGCCCCAAGCGATAATCTGCTTGCAAGCAGCAGCGGCTTCCGGGTAATTTTGAGCCACCAGGTGGGTGCGCGCCAAATAAACCAATGCCGCCTGTGCCGTTGCACGTCCGCGCTCCGAGGCAGGCAAGTCTTTGTGGCGGGGCAGGATAGCGGCCACTTCGGTTAACTCGTCGATGGCATACTGAAGCACTTCCGCACGCGACGATTTGGCTACATTATTAGCCTCGTCGAGCGTCAACACCGTTTTAATCAACGGCACATCGTAATAATAAGACGCCAGGTAAAAATATTGTACCGCCCGGATAAAACGGGCTTCGGCTTTCATGCGCACCATTTCCGGATTATCCGAGCCGAGTTGGTCGATTCCTTCGATAAAGCGGGCGCAAGCGCTGATACGCCGGTAGGGCTTCTGATATAAGTCGTTTACCCATCCGTTATTTTCATCGATTTGTCCCGACGTGAGTTTCCCGAGGTTATTGTTAAAACCCCGGCGGTCGTACCCCATATCGCTTACGCCGTCTATCAGTATTTTCGCACTGTAGGCCCACCAATCGGAAGCGCCGTAGTCTACCCCGTATGTAATCCCGCCGCGGTACAAGCCGATAAGGGCGAGTTTGGTATTTTCTTCCTTGTCGAAGAAAGTATCTTCGCTGAAATTCGTCAGCGGATAACGGTCGAGGTCGCAAGAGGTTAAAGCAGCCATAGCCACTAAAACCGTCATCGTTTTCTTTATAATTGATTTCATACTCTATCAGAATTTAAGATTCAAGCCAAATGTATAGTTCGCCAATACCGGGTAGAAGCGGTCGTCGGCATTGATTTCCGGGTCCCAGCCGTCCGGATAGCTATGGAAGGTGAACGGATTCTCCGTTGCCACATAGAAGCGCACATGCTGGATAAAGGTATTCCTTAAAACCGACTTGGGTAAAGTATATCCTAACTGAATGTTCTTTACGCGCAGATAAGACGCATTGCGAATCCAGAAATCGGATTGTTGCGTATTGATTCCGGTAGCATTACCCAGGTTGGCTATACGCGGATATTTCGGATAGCGCGTGGGGTTTTCCGGGTCGAAAGCCTCTTTCATTTGCCATTGCTGGATATTGCCTTCGCTCCACAACGCCCAGCCCGAAAAACCGTTTAACCGGCCGTTTACACCGGCTACTCCCTGCAAAAACAGATTCAGGTCGAACCCTTTATACGTAGCATTCACCGAAAGGCCGAAGGTGTATTTGGGAATTTTCGACCCCAGGTAAACCCGGTCGTAAGTGGCATCTACCTTACCGTCGGACACACCGTCGGGACCCGAAATATCCTTGTACCGGATATCGCCCGGCTTGGTATTGGCCTTATTCGCACCCAGCGCCGATTGGTCCGTATGGGCAAAGTAATCGTCGATATCCTGCTGGTCGAGGAATACACCGTCTGTCTGATACCCGTAGTACATATCGATGGGATAACCGATGAAAAGATTGGAGCCGTTACCTACCATGCCGTTGGCCTGCTCTACATTACCCAAGCCTAACGTTTCCACCCGGTTCTTGATAATCGAGAAGTTTCCGTTGATGCTGTAGCTGAACTCGCCGACCGTATTCCGGTGCCCCACTTCGAACTCCCAGCCCCGGTTGGAGGCTTCGCCCGTATTCACTTCGCTCATTTGCAATCCGAAAGCAGATGAAGCGCTGGCATTCGGCTTGAAAAGGATATCGTACGTATACCGGTAAAAGTACGAAACATTCGCGCTCAGCAATCCGTTCCACAGAACCGACTCGAAACCGCCGTCGATGGTACGGGTGGTTTCCCATTTCAGCCGCGGGTCGGTGTAGGTTTTCAAGGCAGCTCCTTGCTGAATGGTTGCACCGAGCGGATAGTTGAAGTCGTTCCCTAACTCATACACCGACTGATAAGCATAGTTGCCGATATTGTTGTTTCCCAGGATACCGGCGGATGCTTTCAGCTTGAGGTTGTCGATAAAGCCCAGCTTCTCGTTTTCCTTAAAGAAACTTTCCTCGGAAATACGCCAGCCGATAGCGGCAGAAGGGAAAAAGGCATAACGCGAATCCGCCGGAAAACGCGAGGAGCCGTCGTAACGCATCGTTACTTCCCCCAGGTAACGCTGCGCATAGTTGTATTGTACCCGGCCGAAAAACGATTGGATCACCCAGTCGTACCCGCCGCCTTTATTCGTTTGATTGTCGGGCGAGCCTACCGTAAGATACGGATATTCGTTACTCGGCAAATTGTCGCGGCGTCCTTCCAGGTCGCGGGCCGATTCTTCTTCCCACGAATACCCGGCCAGGATGCCGATGTTATGTACCTGATTGAATGTTTTCGAATAATCCACCGTAGCCTGAAACGACTTATAATTCGTGTTGGTGTTCTTTTCTTCCAAATACGAGGGGCCTAAAATACTCGTGGCTCCGTTAATGGTAACCGGCAACGTGGCACGGAACTTTTTGTCTTGTGCATTCGTGAAGTTGTACGCACCGATAGCCGAAAGCCGGAGTCCGTCGACCGGCGTATAATCGAGACGTACGTTCGAGTTGATTCGCATGGTCGGTTTTTCCTGGAACGATTCGGAAGCCAGCCACGCTTTCGGCGTTCCGAAGTTTTTCACGCCCGGCCCCCACGAACCGTCGCTCAATACGGAAGGACGGAATCCCGGGAAACGCAACCCCTGGCTGATGAGCGACATCATTCCATAATCGCCGTCGATGGCTCCGGCCGTACCCGGTTCTTTAATCCGGGCTTTGTCGCCCCGTATGCGAACAGTCAGTTTCAACTTATCCGACAAATTGGAAGTGAGATTAACCCGGGCCGTATAGCGCGAATAGTTGTTACCGGGTACGATGCCGTTCTGGCTCAAATAGCCGAAAGAAGCAAAATACTGGCTCCGGTCGTTGCCGCCGGTTACAGACAGGTCGTGCCCCGTTTGTACGCCGTTTCCGGAAAAAATATCGTCTACGAATTTTTCATTCGCCCATACATCCGGCATACTTCCCGTACGCATCGCGCTGATTTCCTCGTCTGTAAAACGAGTTACTCCCTCCGCCTCGTTCAATAAACGCGCGTAATCCCAACTGTCGACATACTGGGGCAACGCGGTTGCTTTGTTAAACCCGACATAACCGTTGTAAGACACTGAAACTTTGGATTCTTTCCCCATTTTGGTAGTGACCAGCACGACTCCGTTGGCCGCCCGGGAACCGTAAATAGCCGCCGTAGACGCATCCTTCAATATGGATATACTTTCGATATCGTTGGGGTTGATGTCGGTCATATTTCCCGGTATTCCGTCGATCAGGATCAGCGCATCCGCTTTTTTCGCATCGTTATCGCTACTGAAAGAACCTACGCCGCGAACCCGGATGGTTCCGGTGTTTTCGCCCGGCCGCCCGCCCGGCTGTGTAATCGTAACTCCCGGCATCTGACCGGTAAGCGCCGATACGACCGACGAAGTGGCACGGTTTTCCAGTTGTTTGGAATCGACCGACGCGATGGAGCCGATCACATTTACCTTCTTGGCCGTACCGTATCCCACTACCACCACCTCGTCGAGCGCCTGCAAGTCTTCGATAAGTTGAATCGGGTAAACCGCTTTCCCGTCCACTCGGATCTCTTTAGACAAATAACCGATGTAAGAAATTTGCAAGGTACTTCCCTGCGGAGCTTCTATAGAGAACTTACCGTCCGTATCGGTAATCGTTCCGGTGGTAGTTCCTTTTACAACGACATTCGCACCGATAACAGGCAAACCGCTGGGGTCTGTAATCACCCCGCCGATTTTCTGCCCGGCCTGTTGTTGTTGCCGCTGTTCCGGAACGATAATGATATACTTTCCATCCAGGCGGTAAGTAAAACCGCTGTTTTTCAGCAGTTCCGTCAACACGGAAGATAAACCTTTATCGTTAAAATCCTGACGGACGATTTTCCCGACATCCAATTTGGTTTGGTTATAAGCGATACTCAACCCGGTTTGTTTCTCTATCGCTTCGAATACGCTTAACAACGTTTGGTTGTTGGCACTTATCGCTATTCGTTGGTTCTGCCCCCGGCCCACACCGAACGTACATAGGCTCAACAGGATAAAAATTAACAATTTACGCAATTTTAAGAGCTTATATAAGCTCTT
>DBGBSM010000023.1:0-4187 GCA_048468815.1 Parabacteroides sp. | reverse complement strand
GCACAGGCCGTACCACATCCGTCCAGTTACCGGGGTGAGCGAACAATTCGGAAGAATGGATGTATCCGATAATATCGTCGATATTTTCCTTGTAAACGATAATTTTGGACAAACCGGTTTCGATAAATTTGTTTTTCAGTTCGTCGAGGGTAGTATCCATATCGCAGGCCACGATTTCGGTACGGGGAACGATGCAATCGCGCAGACGGACATTGGAAAAATCGAGTGCATTCTGGAATATCTTCACTTCTTTATCCATGTTGGAGTTCTGCGGAGCGTCTTCGATGCTCTGCTGGATGAAATAATCGAGGTCGACTTTGCCCAACGCCCGGTCGGTCGAGTTTTGCAGGTTCTTGATACCGGCGAGTTTCAACAGCACGAACGAAAGGAGCGAAGAAAAAGTAGATAAAGGATAAAGTACGATGTAAATAACGAACAAAGGAAATGCAAACAATCTCAACGAGAAGTTGGGATTGATTTTAAAAATCATTTTCGGGATAAATTCGCCCGTAACCAGGATAAGCAGGGTGGAAATAACGGATTGCAACAGCACGATCAACGCCTCGCTACTCACGAAACGGGCGATATAAGGCTCCAGCAGGATAGCCATCTGTAACCCGTATACCACCAGCGCAATGTTGTTACCCACCAGCATGGTGGTTATAAACCGGCTCGGATTACGGTAAAAAATATCCAATATCCGCGACGAAAGGCTTTTATCGGTTTTATCGAGCTCGAAGCGCAGTTTGTTGGATGACACGAAAGCGATTTCCATTCCGGAAAAAAAAGCGGAAAACAATAAGGAAATCAATATGTAAACAAGCGTTTCCATTCTTTTTTAAGGCGTTGCGTTCGTTAGCGAATCGGGCACAAAAAGGGTAGAATCGGGAATCGCGCGAGGTACTACCGAGTCGGCCGGTTGTACCGTAGCCGTACTGTCGGCAGCGCTTTCCGACACGGGAAAAATACCTGCCGATTTAAATATCCGGTATTGCGTCATATTCTGATTCGATTCGAATCCGTAACCGGTAATCACTTTTTCTTCCTGTTCGATACGGATGTACTTATCGGAATAGACTTTCTCGGTTTTCTGATTCCAGAATAGCTCCGATGTTTCAAAATGCTCCCCTTTCAGGCTTTCCACATTGACATTACCGATCAGGTGCCAAAGTTCCTTTTTCGTGTAATAATAAGCCGTATCGGCTTCGATACTCGCCTCGGTACGGAACAACGTATCGAATTTTTCCACATAAATTCCTTCCGGGAAACTCCAATACGGCTCTTTCGCCTTATCGAACACCAACCACAACTTCGCATTCAGCCGGTAACGTGTAAGGCCGGAGTCGGAGATAAGGGAAGCCACATCGGTAGCTTTCATCGTAAAGGTAGTTTCGGGGTCGAACGCCACTTCCACTACCTCCCGCTTCTCTTTTCCGCACGAAGTAACCGTCAATAAAAAGTGAAGCATAACAACTACCGCCAGGGTAGTTGTTATGCCATATCGTTTCGTTTTACAAAGAAAACGGTTCAAAACCATCGTTTACCGGATTCTGGTAGTTTCGCCTATCCACCCGCCGATGGTAATGGTTTTACCCTTTTCCAGGTCGGGGTGCATAAACACTTCTTCCGTAGAGGGGAAGTGGGCGCGGTAAGCCGATATCATCTTGTTCGCTTCGTCGGCCACGCTCGGATCTACCTGTTTCGCTTTTTCGAACTTATCCACAGCCGCATAATATACTGTGCGGGCCATTACGGGGTCGTTCGGATAAACGCTCTTGGCCGTAGCGGCATACATATTGCCAATCAGGATGTAGGGAGCACCGTTATTGGGATTGAGCTCTATCGCTTTCAATGCCGACTGACGGGCTTTGGAATAGCTGTTCTGGTCGGACTGCAGCAGCGCAATCGTATAATAATAGTCGGACTTCGCCATCGGATCGGTTTCGAGGTTGATAGCTTCTTCGAAATACTTGATAGCCTGGTCGTAATCTTTTTTCTTCACGGCCTGCTTGGCACAACCGATAGCCGACTCTACCGTAGGCTCTACTTTATGTACCGCTTCCGAAGCCTGGAAATATGCTTCGATTTCCTGGCAACGTACCCGTCTGAGCAATGCAATCGTTTCTTTCAGGAACTTGATGTCACCCATATTTTCGGCCACTTTGGGACCGTACATATTTTGCAACGTTTCGCAATCGGCGGCGCCGCTCTGGGCGAAGCCGTTATCGATAGCAGCTTTCAGCGTAGTAACCTGTGCCAGTTCCTTTTCGTTGTTGGCAGCCTGCGCGGCTTTTAACTGGGCATCGAAAATAGCCGATGCACGCAGGTAATCCTCGATATACTGCGGTTTATAGTTCGGGTCTTTCATCAACTTTTGCATCGACGAAAACATAAACAACGAAACAGCCAGCGGATCGGTGTTGTTACCGAATTCGGTCAGCGCTTCGTTCAACCAGCCGTATACCAGGTTCGGATCGATATTATCTCCTTTCAAACTGATATAATCCTGTGCTTTACGTCCTAAAATCCAATCTTTACCGTAGCGCTTGTCGTCGCCGAAGTATTGAATACGCTTGTCGTAAACTTCCATCAGTTTATCGATCAATGCGGCTTTCTTTGCCGGATCTTTTTCATTCTGGATTTCCCAGTTTACGATTTTCACCCCGTACAAATACACGTCTTTGGTAGAAGCCGGACATTCGTCGTATACGATTTTCCAAAACTCGTAAGCATCTTTAAAGTTCCCTGCTTTCGCATACGGAATAAAAAGACTGATGTTCTGAATACAACGGATACTGTCTTCTCCGCTGCCGAACTTGGTACCATTATCCACACCCTTTTGAGCGTACGCGCCGGAAGTAACCAATGCACAACCGACAGCGAGTAATAATACTTTGACTTTCATCTTGATTCTCCTATTTAAGTTTTTATTTTCGTTATTCGAGTTTCCATTTTCTGAACCAGCCTTCGTTGAAGGTATAATTCAAGGTAAACCGGAAATACTGTTCGTCGATCATCGTGCTTACTTCCGGCTTTACTTTTACGTATTCGAGCGAGATATTCAACATCGAAGTATGTCCGAACAATTGCGGCAACGGCAATCCGAAACCTACGCTTCCGCCGAATTCGTTGTACCCCTTGTCGTTTATCTTCAGGTACGAGTTGCTGTAATGCGCCCCTACCCGGTAATTGATTTTACCGAAATAACTCTTTCCCATATATTTCGGGATAAACTCGGCGCCGGCCCCTATCCGGAAACGGTTATCGAAATACGTTTGCTTGTCTACGAACGGGAAATCCACTTTTTTCCATTGTTCGTACAGGAAATCGGCTCCTACCGTAAACTTGTTGTCTTTTACGTAAGTAAATCCGATGCCGTACGAATCGGGCAAACCCATGGGTACATTCTTCGTAGTATCGCCCGTGGAAGATACCACGCTCGAACCCTGGATATGCTGCTCGATGTGGTAAACCTTATTCGACAACTGGTTCTTGGGCGAATACGTAGCGCCTACCGTAAACCGCTCGCGGGCCGAAAAAGGATGGGTATACTGAACGCCGAAATCCATTTTCACGTCGCTTACCCGTATTTTTTGCCACGAGGAAATAACGGTAGGATTGGATACGTCGGTATTATTAGTCAAAGAGCGCTCGTGCGTAATGTTTCCGAACAAATAACTGAAGTTGGCACCCACCGCTAATCTCCTTTTCAAAAAATTCACCGATACGCCGGCATACAATTGGGTAAGCCCACCCGAACCATCGTACATACGAACGGAAGTAAGCGTGGGATCGGCCGTTCCATCCGGTAAAATATCCGGTTCCACCGAACCGAAATCGTATCCCACATATGAAAACGGCAACAATCCCGCACTCATAGCCAGCCATTTCTTAATAGGAAACTGCAAGGCCACGTACTCTAAGTTGCCGTTGATATTTTTCTGTTTATTAAAACTGTCGTCGAACCAGGAAAGTTGCCCCGCCACCCCTAAATCGAAAAGAAAAGTAAGCGAGTCCATACTGCTGTACGATGCGGGGTTAAGCGGATTAATCTGCTTAGAAGAACGAAGTCCGTACCCTATTCCTCCCATGGCGCGCCCCGCACCGAACGACTTGTCGGCTAATTCGCCATAACCATAACGTGTATACGGGGAATTGGTATTGTTTTGGGCTACCAACGTTAAGTG
>DBGBSM010000022.1:0-3777 GCA_048468815.1 Parabacteroides sp. | reverse complement strand
AAAATCCATCACCTTGATAAATAAGGAGCCGCCCCACTCGAACAGTCGCTCTACGAAAGGCACATACAATACGGCCAGAGCCAGCAAAAACTGCATCAGGAGGCCACCGCCTACCAGTTTCCAGTTAATTTTCCGCCGGTTGTCACTGCACAACCACGCTATGCCGAGCACTACGATAAGCCCCAGCAGTCCGCGCCCGAGCGATTCGAATGTAAATCCGCCGTGTATAACAGGTTCCATGGTTACCGCGCTTATTCCGTATCCGTTTCTTTACGGTTTTGCAATTCGTCGCGCACTAATTTCGCCAGTTCGTAATCTTCCTGCTCTACCGCTTGTTTCAATTGTGCTTCCAACTCGGATACGTTCATACCGGTAAGCAGTTTATTTATTTCCTCGTCCATATCTACCTCCGATAAATCCACCTGCGCCGGTTCTTCTTCCACGTCGTCTTCCAGTACGATACCGGCCTGGCGCACGATTTCTTCCGAAGTGTAGATATCGCATTTTACACGCAAAGCGATGGCGATGGCATCCGACGTACGCGAATCCACTTTAATGCTTCTGTCACCGTCGGTAAAGAGCAGTTCGGAATAGAATATCCCTTCTTCGAACCGGTAAATATATACTTCCGTCAGGCGGATACCGAAAGCCTGGGCAAAAGTGGCGAACAAATCGTGCGTGAGGGGTCTGGGCGGTTTCAGTCCTTCCAACGCAATGGCAATCGATTGCGCTTCCGGCATACCCACGATAATCGGGATACGGCGTATTCCTTTTTCCTCCGCCAGGATAAGGGCGTAGGCTCCGGATTGAACCTGGCTGTTGGTTATTCCCTGAACTCTCAGTTTGACTCTCTTTTCCACAAGCTTCTTTTTTTATATAACAAAATCGAGATACAAAAATAGGGAATTTTCAGCAGTAACGGGGACTATGGCGGAAAAAATAGAAACCTTCTCTCCATAAAACAACAAAACCGGCTACTTGCATATCCCGGTTTCATTTCATTCTCTTTAAAAAAGAAAGGGGTTGTCATCCCGACAACCGCCCAATCTTGCTAACCTTAAATCTAATACCATGAAAAACACAGTGCAAATATAGGGGTTTTATGTTATGCAGCATAATTGCAGGGCATAAATCTGCTGTTTTTAACGTTATTTTGTGGTCTGTACGTGATTTCTCTCTGCTATATCCCTACTTTTGTAGCTCAAAGAATAGAAAACGAACCCGATATGCGAATAGACATCATTACCGTATTGCCCGAAATGATTGAAGGAACCTTGAATTGTTCCATCTTAAAACGGGCGCAGGAAAAAGGACTGGCTGAAATTTGCCTCCATAACCTGCGCGATTTCAGCACCGATACCAAACGGCGGCGTGTAGACGATTACCCGTTCGGCGGCGAAGCGGGCATGGTTATGCAAATCGAACCCATCGACCGGGCTATCGCTTACTTGAAAAGCCAGCGCGAGTACGACGAAGTGATTTACACCTCGCCTGACGGCGAACAGTTTACGCAATCCATGGCGAACGGTTTGTCGCTGGCGGAAAACCTGATTATTTTGTGCGGACATTATAAAGGTATCGATTACCGGATTCGCGAACATCTTATCACGAAAGAAATTTCTATCGGCGATTATGTGCTTACCGGAGGCGAACTGGCGGCGGCAGTCATGGCCGATGCGATTGTTCGCCTGATTCCGGGTGCTATCGGCGACGAGCAAAGCGCCCTGTCGGATTCGTTTCAGGATAACTTGCTGGCGCCCCCGGTGTATACGCGGCCGGCCGAATACAACGGCTGGAAAGTGCCCGAAATATTGCTTTCGGGGCACGAGCGCAAAATAGAAGAATGGAAACTGCAGCAGGCACAGGAACGTACCCGGCGGCTACGTCCGGACTTACTGGAAGAATAGGTTGCCGGAAGCGACGGTAAAAAAACAAACGGTTCTGCGTACTGCATAACGCGGGAACCGTTGGTATGAAAAAAGCCGTTTCGAGTCGTAGCCGGAGATAAATCGGTGCTCCGGCATTCTTTCCGGCCGAAACAAAAGTTTCATTAGCAAGAAACAACTGTTTCATCAGCATGAAACAAAAGTTTCTTGTGCATGAAACAGTTGTTTCACCTACCGGTACGTATCCGGAACACGATACGGATTTTCCGAAATACAAACAGTCGTTTCTTTATTATACCGCTGCCGGCCCGTACGGGTTAATCGCTTTATGCGATTCCGCGGGACGACATAATTATATCGGTATAGAGGCGGCTATCTATTTATTCCGGAAAATTATCCCGCCTGCGGCGAATCGTATGCAAAAGAATAAACATACCTGCGCACAGCGCCGGCTTCGTTCTTTACCGTGAGTACCATCCGGGTAACATACTTACCTACACGGCTGTAAACGAACGAATACGTTTTTACGGTTTTGTTATTTCCCACCTGTTCCCCTATGCCTACTTCTATTTCTTCGGCGCTACCGGGCAAATACCGGCTCGTGGCGCTAAAAAGCAGGTTAACCGGTTCGAGGAGGCTTTTATCCGTAAGGTCGGCCGACTTCATGGCTTTGAAAGGGAAGTTTGCCGGCTGTTCGGTCAGGTTGTCGTAAACGAAACCTACCTTATTATTACTGTACACGAGCTCGGTCATATTTCCGGTAGCGTCCCAGGTATAGTTGAACACCACCGGCGGGATGCCCTGAATCGTTTGCGTCATCGAGGTAAGCTCGCGCCCCAGGTATTTATATGTATACCCGCTTCCGCCCGTAGAAGAATTTCCGGAATTCGTTCGTTCCTCTACGATTACATCGCCCGAACAAACATACGTGCGGTTAATATCCGGATCGGTTCCGACGAAACGGGTCACCGTAATCGTATTATTATTGTATGCATACAACTCCGAATAGCTTTTTTCAACCCCGTCCGTAACCGAATTGAAGGTTATTTTGTACAGGTTATCGTTCGTTGAATCGTATTCGATTTTCATCTTCCAGCTATTCGAAGTGCCTTCTTCCCGGCACTCGATTCCGGTAATTTTCGTCAGTTCGCGCTCTACGGGATCATCGTCGCTGCCGCACGCCGGCAAACCGAGAATAGCCGCGAGCAGGAATGCGCTCCATACATGCTTTATTTTCATATTTCTATAATTAAATCGTTCAATTTACGTTTCGGTACATGGTGTACCTGCTTTTCGTCCCGCCAGTATTTTACGCTGCCGTTGCCGGAGAGGTCGTCTATCACTACTTGTTCCGCGGGTTTTCCCAGCGCGATAACATATAATATTTCATACCGGTCGGACAAGCCGGTCACCTCCTTCAACCGGGATTTATTTACGGCGCCGATAATACAACCGCCCAATCCCATCTCCACAGCGCCCAGCAGAATCGTTTGCGTGGCTATGCCTGCGTCGAAAAGCGTATGCCCGTCGGCCAAAGCCGACTCCTTGCATACGACAATATAAGCTGCCGGACGTTCGTTTTCCGCAGGACCGGGCCAATCCGGCAGGTAACCGGCCCAGGCAAGAAGGGGAAACACCCGGTCGGTGGCTTGCTTCCCCGTAACCGGCAAATACCGTAGCGGCTGCATGTTCCGGGCCGATGCCGTATAACGGGTAAGCTCCACCAATTCGGCAAGCTGCGCGGACGATACGGCAAAAGCATGATCGAACCGGCGGTAACTTCTGTTTTTCTTTATCAGATTTTTTATTTCCATCGTATTATACCCTGCTTTTCGTTCAACATAGTGCAGTGCGGGCGTAGCTTGCTTCTATGCCCGGTTGTGTGCAGGCT
>DBGBSM010000021.1:0-1658 GCA_048468815.1 Parabacteroides sp. | reverse complement strand
ATATTGTATATAAATACCGCAAGGAATATTACGAAGCGATAGCCGTGAGCGGTGGAGAAAATGGCTGCACGCCGTTTATTGAATTCATATTAGGGGTAATCGATGAAACATGGGCCATGGAGAAAAATACTCCTTTTCCGATGCGGGATCGAATATTGTCGGAGATAGCTGACAATCCCCGGATTACCCGGAATGAGTTAGCTGTTGTGTTAGGATTGACACCGGATGGAATAAAATATCATTTGCAAAAGATGGTAAAAGAAGGTGCTATAATACGTAAAGGTTCGACTCGGAACGGATATTGGGAAATTTCGGATAAATCGCATGAAGGATGCGTATAGTATAATGTAACAATTTCGTACCTTTGTTCTAAAAGAAGAATCGAGTAGAGGCAACCCTTCGGTCTATCCAACGCCGGAGAGCAGCCCATTTCGGTAAACCCATCAACTTGAATAGAAAAATATGCCAGTCGATCTCCTATTATCCGACGATACCGGCTCCAAAAACGGGATGTTGAAAAAACGGATTATCCAGTACCTGATTCTATCGGGCAACTCCTCTATCGCCGATATATGCAAAGAAGTGGAACTAAGCGTGCCCACCGTTACCAAACTCGTGATGGAATTGCTCGAAGCCGGTTACTTGCAAGACTCGGGCAAGCAGGATACCAACGGCGGCCGGAAGCCTAATATCTACGGGCTGAACCCGGAGTCGGGCTATTTTGCCGGCGTCGACGTGCAACAGAAACGGGTGCAGCTCGCCCTGGTAGACTTCGGCGGTAAGATTATCGACAGTGAAACGGTACCCTATAAACTGGAAAATACGCCGGAAGCCTTGGACGAACTGTGCCGGATTGTCGATTCGTACCTCGACAAGCTGCCGGTAGAAAGAAATAAGATACTGAAAGTCGGCGTCAATGTGACCGGCCGTGTCAACTCGGTGTCGGGCTATTCCTATACCTACTTTTATTTCAACGAGCTTCCGTTGGCGCAATTGCTGGAGCAGCGTATCGGCATTTCGGTAAACCTCGAAAACGATTCGCGCGCGATGTGCTACGGCGAATATATGGCCGGCGCGGTCAAGGGCGAGAAGAACGTGCTGTTCGTGAACCTGTCGTGGGGGCTGGGCGCCGGCATCATTATCGACGGGAAACTGTATTACGGCAAATCCGGTTTCTCCGGCGAATTCGGGCACATGAGCGTGTACGATAACGAAATTATCTGCCAGTGCGGGAAAAAGGGATGCCTCGAAACGGAAATATCCGGGTATGCCATCCGGCGGTTGCTCCTGGAGCGCTACCGGCAGGGATGCTCTACGATTCTGGGCGATAAGTTGGAGGCAAACGGCGACATTACGTTGCACGAATTCGTGGATGCCGTTTTGAAAGAAGATATGCTGGCTATCGAAATCGTGGAGCGTACCGGCATGTACCTGGGTCGCGCGCTGGCCGGTTTGATTAACCTGTTCAATCCGGAACTGGTTATCCTGGGCGGCCCGTTGTCGCTTACACAAGATTATTTGCGGTTGCCGGTAAAAAGTGCCATCCGGAAGTATTGCCTCAACCTGGTTAACCAGGATACGGAACTTATTTTGTCGAAGTTAGGCGAAAAAGCCGGCCTGGTAGGGGCTTGCCTGCTGGCCCGGGCCAACTTGTTAGG
>DBGBSM010000020.1:0-13871 GCA_048468815.1 Parabacteroides sp. | reverse complement strand
ACCTATTACCTGCCGGAAGAAGAAAAAGGAATACCCGTATACATTGAAAATGCAGGCCTCGTTTTACTTCATCCGTGGTTTCCGCAATTATTCCAACTGCTCCATTTGCTTACTGACGAAAAAGAATTTACCGATACGGATGCCCGGATAAAAGCGATCTTCCTGTTACAAGGACTTGTCGACGACTCTCCGGAGCAGGAATACGAGGAACAGGCACTTCTTCTGAACAAGCTGCTCACCGGCTATCCGGTAGCCGAACCCTTACCCCGCAGCGAGGAAATAACCGAAGCCGAACGCCAGGTTCTTCAATCGTTGGCCGGCAGTGTGCTCCAGTATTGGGACAAAATGAAAAACACCTCCCGCGAAGGCTTCCGGCAAACATTTTTAATACACGAAGGCTATCTGACGGAAGAAGCCGAACGTTGGGTGCTCAAGATTCCCCCTAACGGGGCCGATATGTTACTGTCGACCCTTCCGTGGGGATATTCCATCATCAAATATGCCTGGATGGAAAAAATGATTACCGTAGAATGGGTATAAACAGCCGATTAAAGCAAACCGATATGAATGCAGAAAAACAATTTACAGAATCACAGGCACACATCCTTTCGCCTACCGAACGGAAAAACACGCTTTCGATGGCCGATAACCGGCCGCAAGCTATTGCCCAGGCCAAGATGATCGAAGCCATTCAACGCGCAACAGACGACGACGAACTATTGCAAGGAAAATTCACTTCCCAACGCGCTACGGAGGATGACGACGAATTACTGCAAGGGAAATTCGCATTACAACGAAGCCCCGAAGAAGATGAAGAGTTGCTCCAGGGAAAATTTACCGTACAACGGGCCGAAGAAGACGATGACGAACTGTTGCAAGGTAAATTCGATACCGTACAACGGGAAAGTAACAACCGGACCGGTATCCCCGGGGAAGTGAAGCAAAAAATGGAAAATTCGCTGGGCTCCGATTTCTCCTCGGTCAGAGTGCATCCGGAATCGGCCAAAGCGCCCGAAGTAGGTGCGCTCGCTTACACGCAAGGTACCGACATCCATTTCGCTCCCGGACAATTCAAGCCCGACACCACGGCAGGACAACAGTTGTTAGGGCACGAGTTGGCCCATGTGGTACAACAACAAAAAGGATTGGTACAACCCACTACCGAGATAGGGGGCATCGCGGTAAACGACGACGTCGCCCTGGAACACGAAGCGGACGTGTTAGGAAATAAAGCAGCCAATTCATAAATACGAACCGATGGAAACTACGAGCCTCCAAGCCTACCTGAGCTGGTTCCGGGAGTTACTGGGCGCCACGATCCAGCTTTACTTCAAACAGGAATGCCCGTTCCGGTCGATCCGGGATATTCCTTTGCCGGCCACCCGGGAAGAAAGCGAATTGTTCGGATTGCCGGAGAACGTCGCCCTTTCGTTCGAAGAAAGGATTATCCTCGTGTTGGCTCTTGTTCCGCACTTACAACCCCAACTGCTGGATATATTCTTTATCCATAATAAGAATTTCGACCGTCCGTACACCGAATTCGGCGGCTGGCGCGGCTTGTCGCACAACGGATTCCTGCCCACAGGCGAAACGGCGGCATTTATCCTTGCCGGCGAAGACGTGGAAAAACGGAACGAACTGACAGGGCTTTTTTCGAAAAAGCACTGGTTTTACCGGCATAATTTTCTCCGGCTGGAAGGACAAGGCCCGGGCGAACCGTTTCTGAGCGGGCAACTCCGGGCATCGGAAGAATTGTTGAGCCGGGTTATCCGGAAGCAGGAATTCAAACCCGACTACAGCATCGACTTCCCGGCCAAGCGGCTCGTTACTTCCCTGGAATGGGAAGACCTGATACTCGACTATCGCGTAATGGCCGAAATCCGGGAAATAGATACTTGGATTACCGCACATTCCGTTATTATGGACCACTGGAAACTGAGCCGTTTCCTGAAAGACGGATACAGAGCTATGTTTTACGGGCCGCCGGGAACAGGCAAAACCCTCACGGCTTCCCTGATAGGCAAACAGAACGGCATAGACGTGTACCGGGTAGATTTATCGATGATCGTATCGAAGTACATCGGCGAAACGGAAAAGAACCTCGCACGGATATTCGACCAGGCGGAAAACCGCGACTGGATTCTGTTCTTCGACGAAGCGGACGCCCTGTTCGGCAAACGCACCTCCGCCAATACGTCGAACGACCGGCATGCCAACCAGGAAGTAGCGTACTTATTGCAACGCATCGAAGACTTTCCGGGTACCGTACTGCTGGCCACCAACCTGCGCTCGAACATCGACGAAGCATTCGGACGCCGTTTCCAGAATATCATTTATTTTCCGATGCCCGGCATCGAGCAACGCATCCGGTTATGGGAAAATATGTTGCCGGAAACCTGGCTGACGTATACGCCGGCAGGTTTTATCGAACAAATAGCCGAACACGAACTTTCCGGCGGCTCCATCGCCAACGTGATACGCCGTTGCGCCCTGCAACTGATGAGCGGGAAAAAACAACGAATTACTCCGGCGCTTATAACGGCTGCCATTCAAAAAGAACTTTATAAAGAAGGAAAGTTATGAAACACTACCGCCCCTGGATATACACCGCCCTGCTTTTCGTTTTCTGTCGGGGAATCCTTTCCGCACAAGTCCGTTCTTTTTGCGACGGTTACGACGATTATTCCCCCTTCGGATACCAGCACTCCTATAATTGGGAAACTATCCGGAAAATGTATTTCGAACGGTACGAAACGGCAGCCCGTTTTCACGAAGTAATACAAAACAAACCCGGCGCAATGTATATGATGTGCCCCTGGTGGGTAGAAGACTTATACCGGCAGGATTCGTTGGTGGCGCAAAAAGCCGATTGCATCGGATATATCGGGTATGTAATCAACGTATGGAGCGGACGGCAAAACTTAGTGAACGAATGGAGCGGTACACGCGGGAACTGCGTACTCGACTTGCCGGCTTTTAAAGACAAGTTTTTCGAACTGGTGGTATTTAACCGGAAAGGGGAAGCCTTCGACTATTTCCTGCGCTCGGAAAGCGCCCGCCAGAATTTCTATCACCGGCTTCTGCATTGCGATTACGGGGCATTACAACAAACCCACAACGGAAAAAAGGCCGAAGGACTTACCATCTACCTGCCCGACTTTACGTTCAAGGAAAAAAGAGCCTTCACCCAATTTATCAAATCGTTGTCGATACTGTTGAAACACTACGGGAAAGACGGAATACCGTATTACGACCCAAAGCTCGTGTTCTCGCTCGTCTTTTCCAGGCAAGCGCTGCACGAACAGCCCTTTCTGGCTACCCTTACCCGATACGCAGACTTTATCCATTTCATCGATTTCGACGAATACGGATTTCCGGTAGGCGAGCAGGAAACGATAGACAATACCTTCCATACCTCTTTTGTCACGGATTTTGTGAGCCAGTTCTATGTAATACACGAAAACCGGCCTTATACCATCCGGGAAACAACCGTTAATCCCGATCTCCGGATGCTATCGCACGCCAACTATGCATCCGATAACTGGGAACTTTACTTTACACTCGAAGTTTTCCTGCTCTGCCTGGCGCTCGGATTAATCCTGGCATACAACCTGAACAGCTCGGTATACATTTTCAGCACCCGGTACCCGTCGTTAAAAGTACCGATTATTTTAACGCTGATTATCGAAATTATCATCTTATTCGTATACATGGTGGAATCGGCATCCAGTACCACGGTGTTCTTCCACATGGGAACAATGCCTTGGTATACGCTTCTGATCGCTCCCTTGCTCCCGTTGCTTATCCTGTTTCTCTACGGAGCGTTTAAAATATACTTCGGCGAAAAAGTACAGCCGTAACGCTTATTTCAAATAAGCCGTATCCACTTGTAGCAACCGGCTTCTCAATTTCGCGGCCGCACTTTTCCGGATGCGCAGGGTTATTTCGCAATCCATTTCGAACGTTTGCGAAAGCACGATCGGATTTTCTTCCTTAATAATGCGCATGATGCTGTTGAGGAAAGGATACTCGAAGACCACGGTCATCTCCTCGTCGACCGTTTTCTCTACGACGCAGGCTGCGGCAATCGCTTCGGCCGCCGCTGCCCGGTAAGCCACAATCAAACCGCCAGTGCCTAACTTGATGCCGCCGAAATACCGGATTACCACCACCAATATATCCGTAAGCCCGTTGGAAAGAAGTTGCCCCAAAATCGGCTTTCCGGCCGTTCCGGAAGGCTCCCCGTCGTCGTTCGAACGGAAAATTTCACCCGTTGCACCTATGCGATAAGCCCAGCATACATGGCGCGCATCGTAATACTGCTTGCGGTAAGCCTCTACGGCGGCTTTCGCTTCCTCCGCCGTACGTACCGGCACCGCATACGCGATGAACCGGCTCCGTTTTTCCGTGTAAAGCCCTTCGGCCGTATCCGTTATCGTTTTATAGGTATCTTCCATTCTTTTTCCGATGAGAATACAAAAATACAAAAAAACGCCGGAAACCGGAATCAGTCGTTAATCAGGATGCAACGGATAGAAAAGGCATGTTTCTTCAGGCAGCGCGTTACCTGCGCTTTTTTTCCGCGGATAAGCCACAATGCAGGCGCATAAATGGCCGACGACTCGGTGGAGCCCCAGTAATATCCCTGCGTACCCTTATCCATCACGCTGCCGGTAATATGCGAACGGTAGCCGTCCATCGGAAAAAACACCGGCACGCCCGTATCCGAAATCAGCGAAAAACACGTGCAAGCCCCGGGAATCCGGTCGTCTTCCTGGTAATTCGACAGGCCGTTGCCCGGCGTATTCAGGCATTCGAGCAGTTCCGACAATTCGAAACGCGAAGGTACGCGCCACCCTTCGGGCGAAGGGTCGGTTTTATCGTTTTTAACCGGATGCTCCTCGGTATTGCAATTCCAGCTTTCCGCCTGTGGCGAATAATCGTTGTTCCACCCCTTTTCCGAACTCCCGAACTGAAAAAAACACCCGTATGTTTCGTGAACGACCGGAACTCCCAACGGAATCGCACAATCGGTCAATTGCTTCGGACCGCATAAATTCCGGTCGAGCCAGTACTTTCCCTTTATCTTCACGTAGCCGCCCTGGTAAATTAAAATATCCTTTACCTGCCCCGTTTCGGTAACCAGGCTGATTACCGCATGCCGGGCGGCGCAGAAACCACCTTTTCGCGTACTTTCGTCGTTCGGCAAAACGGAGATAACGAATTTGCCGTCGAAACGGCCTTCCACGATTTCCGGCTCGCTGATATGAATCCACGGCTGCTCGGATTGTACGATGCGCCAGCGCAGGTTGCAACGCACCAGAATAGTATACCGTTTTACCGCATCGCCCGTTTTGTACGAAAGCGGCGTTTCGATTACCCCGTGGTGCCGGGCGCAAATATCGTATGCCGGGTATTCGATGTAATAGGAAAAGATAACTCCCTGGGTAAGCGTAATTTGTTTCAGTACGTTGAACGGATACACGCCGCACTCGATGGTAACCACGGCATTCCGGTTCTGGGTAAAATGCGGCTTGGGAGCCGTCATGATTTTCAGCTTGCCCGTACCCGTAACCGGAATATGTACCGCCGGCCTCACCGTACACCACCCGCCTCCGTCGGATGTATACACGCTCTTTACCTGCCATTGCCGGCATTCGTCGCCGATACGGATTTCGGGCGTCACGGTAGTATGGGTATCGCCGCTGAATACGAAAAACGTATCCGACACGTCTACGGTGGTAGGCAAACCCACTTGTTGTTGCATCACCGGCAAAGAAGCCTGCAGGCGTTCGCCCGCCGCACCGGCGGCCGTTACCTCGACCACCGCCTCGCGCGGCTCGTTACCGAAGTTGGAAGTAACCCGCAACAAAAAGCGGCGGTTATCCTCCTTATACACTTCGATCCACCGGATAGCCGCCGGTATCTCCACCTCCCAGACCGGAACGGAGCACTCCACTCCCACCACGAACTCTTTCGCCATACCGTCGGTGGTAAGGCGGCTGAACGAAAGCCGCAAAAACGAAGGCATCGCTTCGGACACCGGTACTTCCGCCGGCATATTTTTTACAGGCAAAACTACCTGTTTGTTTTCTTTCCGTTTTCTCAACCAATAAATAACGGCAACTAAACTCCCTACGCAGCCTATGCTTACCGCCGCATAAAAAATGATTATTGTTTCCATAAGTTTTTTTTCTATCCCTTCGAACCTTTCGCATACTCCGTTTACAGAGCCGCGCACCGATTACAGGCTAACATACGGCTGCCGCCCGAGCGGCTCCGTTATTACAAATAAAAAGCCGGATTCTTGTTTTTCCGGGAATAAAGATAGGTATCCTTCCAGAATTAACCACTATCCCGAAAAGACTTTTTTCCGCGTAACTCTCTTCATTCAAGGCTGTTTTGCATGGTTTAAACATGAAATTCAACCCTTCTCGCAATTCCCGTTTCCGCACCCTTTTCCGAACGAATCCGAATTTATTTTCCAAACCTTACCCTTATTTACCGGATTTTAATACTTTTGCACCTAAAACCAGGAAAACATAAACAAAAGATATGAACCGATCCGACCTGTATTGGCAAAAAGACATCGAAACGATGAGCCGCCCCGACTTGGAGAAACTCCAGCTCGAACGGCTGAAAGCAACCGTTACGTTAGCGCAGAACTCCCCGTTTTATTCCCGCATCTTCCGCGAGCGGGGAATTACCGCCGACAGCTTCCAATCGCTGGAAGACCTGAAAAAACTTCCTTTCACCACCAAAAACGACCTGCGCAGCACCTATCCGTTCGGCATGGCGTCGGTACCCCTCGGGAAATGCGTACGGCTCCACTCGTCGAGCGGCACCACAGGGAACCCCACCGTTATCCTGCACACGCAGAAAGACCTCGACGAATGGGCGAACCAGGTGGCGCGTTGCATGTATATGGTGGGTATCCGCGATACCGATGTATTCCAGAACACATCGGGATACGGCATGTTTACCGGCGGCCTGGGATTCCAGTACGGAGCCGAAAAACTGGGCTGCCTTACCGTACCGGCCGCAGCCGGAAACAGCAAGCGGCAAATCAAGTTTATCCGCGACTTCGGGAGCACCTGCCTGCACATCATACCCAGTTACGCCACCCGCCTGGCCGAAGTATTATATGAAATGGGCATCGACCCCAAGAAAGACACCCGGCTGAAAGCGCTTTTTATCGGGGCCGAGCCTCATTCGGAAGAACAGCGCCAGCGCATCGAGCAATTGTTCGGCGTAAAAGCCTATAACAGTTTCGGCATGTCCGAAATGAACGGACCGGGCGTAGCCTTCGAATGTACCGAGCAAAACGGACTGCATATCTGGGAAGACTACGTAATCGTGGAAATAGTAGACCCCGTTACGCTCGAACCCGTACCCGCAGGCGAAACGGGCGAACTGGTGCTTACCACCATCAACCGCGAAGCCATGCCGCTGTTACGCTACCGTACCCGCGACCTCACCCGGATTATCCCCGGCGAATGTCCGTGCGGACGCACCCATGTACGCCTCGACCGGTTCAAAGGACGCAGCGACGACATGATTATCCTGAAAGGAGTGAACCTGTTCCCGATTCAAATCGAAACGGTACTGATGCAATTCAAGGAACTGGGCAGCAACTACCTGATTACGCTCGAAACCATCGGCAACAACGACGAGATGCTGATCGAAGTGGAACTGAGCGAGCTGTTTACCGACGACTACAGCGTACTGCAACGCCTTGCCAAAGACATTACGCGGCAGTTGAAAGACGAATTGCTGCTTACGCCGAAAGTAAAATTAGTGGCCAAAGGGTCGTTGCCCACCACCGACGGGAAAGCCGTGCGGGTAAAAGACCTCAGAAAAGTAATTTAACGTACCACCTTCAACACCTATTCTATATGACAGTTACACAAATCTCCATTTTCCTGGAAAACAAGTTCGGGAAATTAAGCGAAATACTGAGCCTGTTAGGCGACGAGAATATCCGCATCATCGCCGCTACGGTAGCCGACACGTCCGAGTTCGGCATCCTGCGCTTGATTGTAAGCAACCCGCAGAAAGCCTACGAGTTGCTGAAACGAAGCAACGTAAGCGTAAACATGACCGACGTACTCGCCATCGCGGCGGAACCCTGTGCCGGCAGTTTCGCCAAAACACTGGCCTGTTTTACCAAAGCCGGGCTTACCATCGAATACATGTATTGCTTTTCGCTGAACGGAAAAGCCATCCTGATACTGCGTACCAACAACCGGGAAGCGGCGCTCGACGTAATCCGCACCAACAACCTGGAGTACAAAATGGAAAGCGACCTGATAAAAATGTAAAAACGACCCGTTATGTTCGGAATACACGACCCCGGCATCTGGCTGCCGTATGTGCTGGCCGTTGCCTGCTTATTGTTCGCCATCTGGTTCGGCATTACCCGCTGGAACAAAGACAGCGACGAAGACGCACAACCTTAATCCCGCTTTATTTTTATGGAAAACGATAATACACTTACACTCGGGCTGATTGTCATCCTGTATCTGTTCGCCATCGCCTTTTTAGGCTACTTAGGCTACAAGAAAACGAAAGACGCCAGCGACTACCTGTTAGGCGGCCGGCAAATGAACCCCATCGTGCTGGCCCTGTCGTACGGCGCCACGTTTATCTCCGCGTCGGCCATCGTGGGGTTCGGTGGAGTAGCCGCCACGTTCGGCATGGGCATCCAGTGGCTTTGCCTGCTCAACATGTTTATGGGCGTGGTAATCGCCTTTATCGTGTTCGGCCGGCGTACGCGCAAGCTCGGCGTCCGCCACAACGCGCGCACGTTTCCGCAACTGCTGGGCGCCCATTACGGCTCGAAAGGCATCCGTATTTTCACGGCGGCCGTTATCTTTATCGGCATGCCGTTGTATGCGGCCGTAGTAATGAAAGGAGGAGCCGTTTTTATCGAGCGGCTGTTCCACATCGACCTGCATGTAGCCCTGTTGGTTTTCACGCTGGTAGTAGCCGCTTACGTAACCACCGGCGGCATTAAAGGCGTATTGTATACCGACGCCATGCAGGCGATAATCATGTTTTTGTGCATGCTGTTCCTGCTTTTCTGGTTTTACCGGATTATGGGAATGGGCTTCACGGAGGCCAACCAGGCGCTTACCGACCTCGCGCCGAAAGTACCGGAACGGTTCCAGGCGCTCGGGCACCAGGGCTGGACCAGTATGCCCGTAACCGGCTCGCCCCAATGGTATACGCTGGTAACGTCGCTGATTCTGGGAGTAGGCATCGGATGCCTGGCCCAACCGCAGTTAGTGGTACGGTTCATGATGGTAGACAGCACCCGGCAACTGAACCGGGGCGTGCTGATAGGCTGCCTGTTCCTGATTATCACGGTGGGCGCCATTTACCACGTAGGCGCCTTGTCGAACCTGTTTTTCCTGAAAACGCACGGCGTAGTAGCCTCGGAAGCCATCAAAGACATGGACAAGATTATTCCGCTCTTTATCGACGAGGCCATGCCCAAATGGTTCGGAGCGCTTTTCATGCTTTGCATCCTTTCGGCCAGCATGTCGACGCTGAGCGCCCAGTTCCATACCATGGGCGCCGCTTTCGGAGCCGACATGTTCACCCGGATGTTTTACCGCACCCACGACAACTCCACCGCCATCGTGCGAATCGGCGTGCTGTTCTCCATCCTGGTAAGCTACATCATCTGTTACACGCTGAGCGCCGGAATAATCGCCCGCGGCACCGCCCTGTTCATGGGCGTATGCGCCGCCACGTTCCTGCCGGCCTATTTCTGCTCGCTGTTCTGGAAAAAAGCCACCCGCCAGGGAGCGCTGGCCAGTTTGTGGATAGGCGCTTTGGCCAGCCTCTTCGCCATGCTGTTTTTACACAAGGCCGAAGCGGCTCCCCTCGGCTTATGCAAAGCGTTGTTCGGTAAAGACGTGTTGATAGAAACCTATCCGTGGCACGCCATCGACCCCATACTTTTCGCGTTGCCCTTAGGGTGCATCGCCATCGTAGCGGTAAGCCTGGCCACCCGTCCGAAACCGGCGGAATAAGACAGCTTCTTCTTAAATTTAACATTTCGGAAGGCTTTGTCAAAGATATTACAAGCTCTTAGTTTTTCTTATATCTCATTCAATTTCAATTAACACTTTGCCTCTTGACAGTTCCGGAAGAAACCGTACATTTGTACTGTGGTTTTTTCATAATAGTATTAGATTTAAGGTTAACAAAGAGGTTTAGGGAAGCTGTGAAGCTTCCTTAAATTTTTTCCGGAGATTGAGAATATAGACACGAGGCGCGAAGCGACGGAGAATAAATTCCGTACTTCGCGCTTTTTCGTTGTTGGATGTTCGGCGATTATCTTCTACCTTTGCAAAAAACCGTTGCCGATGACACTACGCCTTTGCTCTATCCTGCTCCTGCTCTGCTCGTGCGCGGGAACGAAAAAAAACGATACCGCCGCGTTAGAAGTATGTATCCTCCGCGGACCCTCGGCCATCGCCCTGGCCGCCCTGGTAAACGACACCGCCGCCCTGAAAGAATATAAACTGTCGGTAAAGCTGCTCGACACGCCCGAACAAATGCAGGCCCGCCTGGTAAAACACGAAGCCGACATCGCCGTGTTGCCGATGACCGCCGCCGCCAACCTGTACAATAAAGGAACCGGTTACCGGCTGGCTGGCTGCCCGGTATGGGGCACGTTGTATATCGTAGGCCGCGACTCCGCGATACGGGAACCTATCGGTTTGTTCGGCGCCGGCGCCACCCCCGACATCCTGGCGCGTTATTATGGGGAAACGCACGGGTTACCCGTTACCGGCAACACCTTTACCTACGCCTACCCGTCCGCACGCGAAACCCTGTTGGCCTTGCTGAGCGGACGCCTGCAAACAGCCGTATTGAGCGAGCCGTTCGTGAGTATGGCGCTGAAAAGGGATACGGCGCTCCGCATCGTTGCCGACCTGAACCGGCCGGAAGGCGAAGCATACGGCTTTCCGCAAACCGCCGTGGTGATACGGCCGGAGCTGAGCGGCTTGCTGCCCGCTCTCGACAGTTTGCTGCAAGCCTCCGCCCGCCGGGCTACCGAATACCCCGAAGAAACCATCCGGCTGCTGGAACAAGCGGACATATTCGCGCCGGGGATGCTTTCGCCCGAAGGAATCCGGCGCTGCCGGCTGGCTTACCGGCCCGCAGCGGAGATACGCCGCGAAACAGACCGCTTCCTCGGCCTGATTTACCGGTATGAGCCCCGGGCGATAGGAAACCGGTTGCCCGACGCGGCCTTTATCCCGGGGCGGCCATGAAAAAGGCCGGGTATCCCCTCCTTTCCGTAGCGCTGGTGCTGCTGGCATGGCAAGCGGCCGCCTGGAAAATAAACCATCCGGAACTCGTTCCCGGGCTACCGGAATTAGCCCGCTCGATAACGCACATCCTTACATCGGCCGGATTTCTGCAAGCGGTTACGGCCACCGTAGTGCGCGGGCTGGCCGGTATCGTCCTTTCGCTGGGCGCCGCCGTGGCGGCAGCGCTGCTGTTCGCCCGCACACCTTATATATACGAACTTTTCCGGCCTGTACTCACAGTGATGCGGTCGGTACCGGTTATTTCGTTTATCCTGCTGGCACTCATCTTTATGCAACCCGAAAACATTCCGTTGCTTATCGCCTTCCTCACGATGTTCCCTTTACTTGCCGAAAACCTCACGCAAGGCATCCGGAGCCTGCGGCCGGAACTGCGAACGATGGGACGCACCTTCCGGATACGGAAAGCCAATTATTATACCCAACTCCTGTACCCCCAACTGAAGCCGTTCCTGTTCAGCGGGCTGGCCTCGGCCATAGGATTCGGCTGGCGCGCCATCATCATGGGGGAAGTGCTGGCGCAATGCGCCGCGGGAATCGGCAGCGAAATGAAACGGGCGCAGACCTTTATCGACGTACCGGCGCTGCTGGCCTGGACCTCGGTAGCGGTAGCCGTCGGCTTCCTTTTCGACCGCTTGCTCGCACGTGCGGAACAGGCCCGCTTCCCCATCTTCTACTCGAAATACGACCTGCCCGAAAATAACGCCCCGCACCGGCAGCAAGCCGGAACGGCTCCTGTCGCTACCGGCCAATCCCGGCCGGAACAGCCCGGAAAAAGCCATCCGGTAATCCGGCTGGCCGGCGTAAGCAAATCGTACGGCGGCATCCGCGTTATCGACCGGCTCAGCAGGGATTTCGAAAAAGGGAAAATATACGGGTTGAGCGCTCCCTCGGGAAGCGGCAAAAGCACCCTGCTCCATTTAATCAACGGCTCCGTGCCCCCTTCGGCCGGTACCGTGCATGCCGACCGCAGCCTCGGAATGGGGTGCGTGTTCCAGGAACCGGCTCTTTTGCCCGGCCTTTCCATAACGGAAAACGTATGCCTGCCTTTGGCCACGTGGTATACCCGCCGCACGGCGGAACGGAAAGCGCAGGAATGGCTCGCCCTCACCGAAACGGAAGCTTTCGGGCAACGGTTACCGGGCGAATTGAGCTACGGACAGCAGCAGCGCGTCGCCCTGGCGCGGGCGCTGGCATGCCCCGCCCCGGTGGTTTTGCTCGACGAGCCGTTCAAGGGGCTCGACCGGGAACTGACGGAAAGAATCTTGCTCCGGCTGAAAAAAAAGCTGGGCGATTCGGGGCAAACCGTTATCTTTGTAACCCACCAGCCGGACGAACTGGAACGGCTGGCCGATGTCCGGCTGAATCTTTTTTAACCGGAAAAGAACCGCGAAAAGCGGCCGGGCTCCTTTTCCCGGGTACTAACTATCACAGCGACAGAGTGAAACCCGGAAAAGGAAGTAAACTCCGTCCGGTTATGCCGGGGCATACCGAAAACAAAAACAAGAACCATGACAGAACTGCTTTATTCTCTGATTTCCAAGCAAACGAACATTCCCGTACGGCAAGTGCAGCGCACGGTAGAATTGCTAACCGGCGGAGCCACCATTCCGTTTATCAGCCGCTACCGGAAAGAAGCCACCGGCGGACTCGACGAAGTGCAAATCGGCGACATCCGCACGCACTACGACAAACTCACCGAACTGGCCAAGCGCAAAGAAACGATACTGGCTTCCATCGAACAACAGGAAAAACTTACGGAGGAATTGCGCGCACGCATCGACGCCTGCTGGGACGCTACCGAGCTGGAAGACATTTACCTGCCCTACAAGCCGAAGCGGCAAACCAAAGCGGAGGCGGCCCGGAAAAAAGGACTGGAACCGCTGGCCAAAATCCTGATGAGCCAGCGCGAAGACGACGTAGAGCGCCGCGCCGGAGCCTTTGCAACAGGCGAAGTGGCCGACGCCGCCGAAGCGTTGCAAGGCGCGCGCGACATCATCGCCGAGTGGGTAAACGAAGACGAAGGCAGCCGGCATACGGTACGCACCTCGTTTGCACGCACCGCCGTGATTACGGCCAAAGTAATCAAGGGGAAAGAGGCGGAAGGCGACAAATACCGCGACTTGTTCGATTACGCCGCGCCGCTCGCCAAGTGCAGCTCGCACCGGTTGCTGGCCATTCGCCGGGGCGAAGCCGAAGGCATTCTGCGGGTAAGCATCTCGCCCGATGCGGAAGGGTGTACCGAACGGCTGAAACGCCGGTACGTAAAAGGCGCTACCGAAGCCTCGCAGCAGGTATCGCTTGCCGTAGACGACGCTTTCAAACGGTTACTCAAGCCGTCGATAGAGAACGAGTTCGCCGCCCTTTCCAAAGAAAAAGCCGATGAAGAAGCCATCCGGGTATTCGCCGCCAACCTGCGCCAACTGCTGCTGGCTCCCCCGCTGGGGCAGAAACGGGTATTGGGAGTCGACCCCGGTTTCCGCACCGGTTGCAAGCTGGTTTGCCTCGATGCGCAAGGCAACC
>DBGBSM010000019.1:0-3313 GCA_048468815.1 Parabacteroides sp. | reverse complement strand
TAAATATTCTTATTTCGGCTCTATTTTTACCATCAAATGATTTTTGCCTATTTTATCGCCTACTTTCACATTCATTTCCCTCACAACGCCCGTTACCGGAGCGACTATCCGGTTCTGCATTTTCATGGCTTCGTGAATCAGCAGCAAATCGCCGGCTTTAACGGATTTTCCCTTTTTTACATTCACCGAAATGATGGTTCCGGGAAGATGGGAAATCACGTCGCCCGGCAACGGCTTGTGCCAGAAAGGACGGTCGACGAATTTTTTCGTCAGCAAGGTTTTGTACTTCCTGGCCGTAACGATAAAATCTACGTATTCTTTATTTTCATTTTCCATATCTGTGTATCGATTTCGTTTATACTGCGATTTTATAAAACCGGGCTCGTCCGGTAACTTTCACCCGACACACTTCCGACTCTGTAGCCTGAACGGAGCGAAGAATTTCTTCCCTTTCTTGCAATCCGACGAGCGAAAGCACGTACTTCCGAAAGTTCCGGACATCCCGGACCGGTTGCAAACCGAATCAGAACGGAGGAATCCCGTGCTTTTTCTGCGGACGCGATTCGCCTTTCAGCGCCGATACCTGCAAGGCATGCAATAACAGCGACCGCGTTTCCTTCGGTTCGATCACAGAATCGATAAATCCTTTCGAGGCCGCCACATACGGGTTGGCGAACTTCTCGATGTATTCTTTCACTTTTTCCTGGCGCATGGCGTCCTGGTCTTCGGCTTCCATGATTTCCTTGCGGAAAATGATGTTGGCAGCCCCTTCCGGACCCATCACGGCAATCTCGGCGCTGGGCCATGCAAACATAAAGTCGGCACCCAGATGGCGGGAGTTCATGGCAATGTAGCCTCCGCCGTACGCCTTCCGCAGAATCACGGTAATCTTAGGCACGGTAGCCTCGGAGTAAGCATACAACATTTTCGCCCCGTGGCGGATTACGCCCGCATGCTCCTGGTCTACGCCCGGCAAGTATCCCGGCATATCTTCGAGGGTTACGATAGGAATGTTGAAGGCGTCGCAGAAACGGATAAACCGGGCCGCCTTGTCGGAGCTGTCGCAATCGAGCACACCGGCCAGCACCATCGGCTGGTTGGCCACGAAGCCGACCGTTTCGCCGCCCATACGTCCGAAACCGATTACGATGTTGGCCGCCCACAATTCCTGTATTTCCAGAAAATCGGAGTTATCGGCGATGCAACGGATTACGTCGCGCACGTCGTACGGTTGTTTCGGGTCGGCCGGTACGATTTGCTCGATGTTTTTCTTGATAACGGGCGCTTTCGGCGCTACTTTCTGGGCCCGTTGGGTATTGTTCCCCGGAATCAGGCTGATGAGTTTCTTAATCTGTGCAAAACAATCCGGCTCGCTCTGGGCATAAAAATGGGCGTTCCCGGTAATTTCGGCATGTACACGCGCGCCGCCCAGGTCTTCCATCGAAATATCTTCGCCCAACACGGTTTTGATTACGTTCGGGCCGGTAATAAACATCTTGGAGATATTTTCCACCACGAAAACGAAGTCGGTCAAGGCAGGCGAATACACCGCACCGCCGGCACACGGACCCAGAATCAGGGAAATCTGCGGAATCACGCCGGAAGCTATCGTATTCCGGTAGAAGATTTCGCCGTAACCGGCCAAAGCGCCTACGCCTTCCTGGATACGGGCGCCTCCCGAGTCGTTGATACCGATAATGGGGCATTTCATTTTCAGCGCATGATCCATGATTTTGGTAATCTTCCGGGCGTGCTTCAATCCTAACGAACCGCCGGCAACCGTGAAGTCTTGTGCATAAATACAAACCGGAGCGCCTAAGATCGTACCGGTACCGGTAATTACCCCGTCGCCCGGCAACACTTTCTTTTCCATCCCGAAATCACGGCCGTCGTGCTCTACAAACAAATCGTATTCGTGAAAAGAGTCTTTATCGAGCAACGCGAGGATACGTTCGCGGGCCGTAAGTTTACCCATGGCCACTTGCTTTTCGATGGCGGCTTCGCCTCCACCCATTTCAATGATGGCTTTCTTTTTCCGTAAGGCCAGAATGTTTTGTCTTAAAGATGTCATAATACCGTATTATTAGATTATTATTTCCCTACCGCGATTGCCCGGTACGAGCAACGCGCGTTTCCTTTTATTATATTATTTAGCTTCGATTTGATGAGTTGCTTGCGGATGGGCGAGATGTGGTCGATAAACAATTTTCCTTCCAAATGGTCGTATTCGTGTTGCACCACCCGGGCGTTGAACCCTTCTACCGTTTCTTCTTTTTCTTCGAGGTTCGCATCGAGGTATTTTATCCGTACCACCGTGGGGCGCGACACCTTTTCGTGAATGCCCGGAAGGCTGAGGCATCCTTCCTCTATCCCCACTTCTTCGCCGGTACGTTCTATGATCTGCGCATTGATAAGCACCCGCTTGAACCCTTTGCACTCGGGGAAATCTTCGGCCATCGGTTCCGCGTCGATTACGATAATCCGCTTGGAAAGACCTATCTGCGGCGCAGCCAACCCCACTCCGTCGGAACGGTACATGGTTTCGAACATATTGGCAATCAACTCGTTTAATCCGGGATACTCTTTTTCGATATTCTCCGCAACCT
Source organism: Parabacteroides sp. (assembly GCA_048468815.1). GTDB lineage: Bacteria > Bacteroidota > Bacteroidia > Bacteroidales > Tannerellaceae > Parabacteroides_B. Next base: position 707 of record DBGBSM010000019.1, on the reverse strand, counting down.
TTCTCAATACGGGTTGCCCGTATAAATAAACTGGTAAAATCATATTTTCACTGATATTTTTTACTTTCCAAATACGCCTGCAAGATGATAGTCGCACTGATTTCGTCGACCAATGCTTTGTCTTGCCTCTTTTTTTTCTTTAATCCGCCAGCCAGCATGGCTCGGTGGGCCAGGACCGATGTAAAACGCTCATCGTAAAATTCGACGGGAACGGAAGGGATCGTTCGCTTGAGGTGGGTTACGAATGCTTGCACATATTTCATATTTTCCGAAGGTTCGTTGTTCATCTGCTTCGGTAACCCTACCACAAACAACTCCACCGGTTCACGGCCTGCATAATCGGCCAGGAATTTCACTACGTCGCCGCTCGCTACCGTAGCAAGCCCGTTCGCAATGATTTGCAACGTATCCGTTACGGCTATTCCGGTTCGTTTCCGGCCGTAATCTATTCCTACTATCCTTCCCATCGGTTGCAAAGATAGTGCAAATCGAGGGCAGAAGCAAAGCGCAGCTTTGATTATGCCGAGATGAAGCCTATCTTCATTTATTCTTTATGAATAAAGATAGTGCAAATCGAGGGCAGAAGCAAAGCACAGCTTTGATTATGCCGAGATGCAGCCCATCTTCATTTTATTTTCCGCAGGCAAAGATATAACAAAAACAAATAGGAATTACACATTTCAGGGAAAAGTGTGCAACAAGGATAA
>DBGBSM010000018.1:0-2082 GCA_048468815.1 Parabacteroides sp. | reverse complement strand
TATCATGAGTACTTTGCTATTTTTGGGAAACCTGGGAACAGGCGAAATCATTATCATCGCCATCGCCATCCTGCTTTTGTTCGGCGGCAAAAAGATTCCCGAACTGATGAAAGGATTGGGTAAAGGCGTGAGAAGCTTTAAAGACGGCATCAAAGGGATAGAAGACGACATCGATATAAACGACGATAAAACGAGCGGAACGAATAACCAGAAATAAAACATGATGGAACAGGAAGAAATGTCGTTCTGGGACCACCTGGAAGCACTTCGTTGGACTTTATTCCGTTCGTTATTAGCCCTTTTCGTTTTTGCCATTGGAAGTTTTTCCACCATGCGGTGGTTGTTCGACCATGTAATCATGGCTCCTTGCTCTTCCGATTTCGTCGTGTATCGGATGTTATGCCGGGTAAGTGCGAATTTTTCGTTTCTTCCGGATTTCTGCAACGACAATTTTCAGGTACATATCGTAAATATCAAACTGGCCTCGCAGTTCTTTACCCACATGACCACGTCGTTCTGGGTGGCTTTGTTGTTTACATTTCCTTACCTGGTATACGAAATCTGGAAGTTTATCCGGCCGGCTTTGTATGAAAATGAAAAGAGAAGCGTGCGGTGGGTATTCGTTTTCGGTACGTTGATGTTTTTTGTCGGATGTGCGGTGGGGTATTTCCTGGTATTCCCGATGACGCTCCGTTTCCTGGCGACGTACCAGCTGAGCGAAGCTATTACCGAGCAGGTTTCGCTGGATTCGTATATGGATAATTTCCTGATGCTGATTTTCGTAATGGGGGTGGTGTTCGAATTGCCTTTGGTATCGTGGCTGCTTTCGCAGGTGGGCGTATTGCATAAGTCGTTCTTTGCGAAATACCGCCGGCACGCGATTGTAGGGTTGCTGGTAGCGGCCGCATTCATTACTCCGTCGAGCGACCCGTTTACGCTGGCCATCGTATTTTTCCCGCTCTATTTCTTGTACGAGCTGAGCGCTTTCTTTGTGAAAAAAGACCCGGTAGAGGTACCGGAGGAAGCCTAAAACATACCGGCCGATAAATACAAGAATTTCCGGCAGTTCGAGGGAAAAGCCAACCGCTTTTTACCGGAGCTGCCGGAAATCCTTTATATATATGTATACGCCCGTGCGATAGGCGTCCGTAACCGGTTAAAACACCCGGGTACCCCTGCCCTGCCCGATTTCGGATGCCTGGGTGATAATCACCTCTTTTACTCCTGCATCGATGGCTTCGAACGAGTTTTCCAGCTTCGGAATCATGCCGCCCTGGATAACCCCTTCTTCCACATACCGCTTAAAAGCCGCCCGGTCGATTTCGGGAATCACGCTTTCGTCGTCGTTCTCATCCCGTAACACGCCTTTCTTTTCAAAACAGAACACCAGCGTAACTTCGAAGTGCCGGGCCAACGCCTTAGCCGCCTCTCCGGCAATCGTATCGGCATTGGTATTCAACAGGTTGCCTTGTTTGTCGTGTGTGAGCGGCGCCAGCACCGGTACGATTCCCTGGCGGATGAGCGATGCCAGCAAACCGGCGTTCACTTCCTTCACATCCCCCACGAACCCGTAATCCACGTCTTTCACCGGCCGTTTGTCCGACCGCATCAGGTTCATATCGGCGCCGGTAAGCCCCAACGCATTTACGCCGGCCGACTGTAAGCGGGCTACGATGGTTTTGTTTACCAACCCGCCGTACACCATCGTTACGACCTTCAGGGTTTCCGCATCGGTAATACGCCGCCCGTTCACCATCCGGCTCTCGATGCCCAACTGCGCCGCGACCTTGGTAGCCGACCGGCCGCCGCCGTGCACCAGCACTTTATATCCTTCGATAGCTGAAAAATCATGCAGTAATTGCGCTAAGGTAGCCTCTTCTTCTACGATTTTCCCGCCTACTTTTATCAGGGTAAGTTTTTCCATGTGTTTTTTTGAATTATTTTTCGCCGCAAAGCTACGAAAAAAGAAAAAAGTTTCATACTTTTGTCACCTGAAACGCGGTAGTAGCTCAGTTGGTAGAGCATTAGCTTCCCAAGCTAAGGGTCGTGGGTTCGAATCCCATTTACCGCTCAACTAATACT
>DBGBSM010000017.1:0-3190 GCA_048468815.1 Parabacteroides sp. | reverse complement strand
CCGGCTCCGCCGGCACGCCGGGCGCTTTCACGCCGCTTTGCAGCCATTTCGAAGTGTATTCCGTACGCACCTCGTTTACGCCGCTTTCGAAGAAACGCTTCAAGGTTGCCGCCCCCCCTTCCACCAACAGCGTTTGCAAGTTGCGATTATACAGGAAGTCTTTGATTTGCCTTACCGTATCGGTTCCAGGTGCCAGCGGTACGAACTCCACACCGGCACAAGGCGTCGCCTCCTTCCGCGTGAATATAACGGTAGGAACGGAGCCATTATACACCGCCGCGTCGCGAGGCACTTGCAAATGCGGGTCGATTACCAGCCGTACCGGACTTTTCCCGGCCCAATACCGGGCCGAAAGCGACGGATTATCCAGCACAGCGGTACGGGCTCCTACCAGAATCGCATCCGTTTCGGTACGGAGCTTATGCACCATGCGCCGGGTAGCGGCCGTAGAAAGCATCACCGGCGGCTCCGCAACCGAATCGCGGTATTTATCCATATATCCGTCGGCACTCTGCGCCCATTTGGCGATTACATACGGCGACCGGCTGCGATGAAACCAGATAAACCGCTCGTTCAGCCGGAGCGCCTCTTCTTCCGCCACTCCTACCGTAACTTCCACGCCTGCCTCTTCGAGCAACCGCACGCCCCGGCCCGCCACTTCGGGAAAAGGGTCGAGGCAACCGATTACCACCCGGGGAATCTTTTTTTCTATAATCAGGTTGGCGCAAGGAGGCGTTTTTCCGTAATGCGAGCAAGGCTCCAGGTTGACATACAGCGTGGAACGGCTCAGCAACGCCGGGTCGGCTACGGCGCGGACGGCATTTACCTCGGCATGCGCGCCGCCGTACTGCCGGTGATACCCTTCGCCGATAATGCGCCCGTCACACACAATCACCGCTCCTACCATCGGGTTGGGAGAAACATTTCCTTCGCCGCAACGGGCCAGCCGGATACAACGCTCCATAAAAATTCGATCTGCCGACATCTTTTTATTTGTTTATTTACCATTTACCCGTTACTTTTGCTGCAAAACAGGCAAATGACCGAAACTTTCCGATACATAGAACTCGAGTTGCAAGGAATCTACCCGCCCGGAGAAATCCGGAGCTTCACCCGCATCCTGTGCGAACATATTTGCGGCATTCCTTACCACCGGTTGTTACTCGACAAAGATAAACAATTATCGGCAAACGAAAAGCAGGCGATTCGCCGAATCGTCGAGCGGCTTAAACAATCCGAACCCATCCAGTACATTCTGGGGGAAACCCCGTTTTACGACCTGTCGTTTACAGTAGCGCCCGGCGTATTGATTCCGCGCCCCGAAACCGAAGAGCTGGCCGACCATATAATCCGCACCCACGACCGGAAAGGCCACGGAACAAGGATACTCGACATCGGCACCGGTAGCGGCTGCCTCGCCGTTACCTTGGCCAAGCATCTGCCCGGAGCGGAAGTATGGGCCGCCGACATTTCGGAAACCGCCCTGGAAACCGCCCGCCGAAACGCCGCAAAAAACGGGGTATCCGTCCGGTTCTGCCGGGCCGACATGTTGCAGGAACAAAGCGCCGGCTTGTTTCCGGGTGTATACGATATCCTCGTAAGCAACCCGCCGTACGTAACCGATTCGGAAAAAAAAGACATGGAAAAGAACGTGCTCGACTACGAGCCTTCGCTGGCGTTGTTCGTTCCGGATGCCGACCCGTTGCTTTTTTACCGGGCTATCGGCCGGCTGGGAAAACAAAAAATCAGGGAAGGCGGTTTTCTTTATTTCGAAATCAACGCCCGGTTCGGAAAAGAAACGGCCGGCTTGCTGGAAAAAGACGGCTACAAGCAGGTACGCTTACTGAAAGACCTGTACGGAAAAGACCGGATGATCGAAGCCCGGCGGTAAAAACCGCCCCTAAGTTCTGCCGAATGCCTGAAGCCCGAGGACCGACTATAAAAATTAAGTTGCATTACCTATGAAACGAATAAACGAAGAAGAAGCGCTGCAACGCGCCGCCGCTTATTGTGCCGCCGCGGAACATTGCAGCTGGGATGTCCGGAAAAAACTGGCCTCGCTGGAATTGCCGGACGAAGCCATCGAGCGGATTATCGCCCGGCTCGTGAAAGAACGGTTTATCGACGAGCGCCGGTACGCCGCCAGCTTCGCCAACGATAAGCTGCGATTCAACAAATGGGGACGCATCCGCATCGATTACGAACTGAAAAAACGGGGCGTCCCGGCAGATGCCCGGGCGGAAGCGCTGGAAGGAATCGACGCGGAAAGCTATACCGGCATCCTGGCCTCGCTACTCAACGACAAACGGAAAAGCATGAAGGCTGCCGACCGGCGCGAAGCCTACTTCAAACTGCTTCGTTTCGGCGCTTCCCGGGGATTCGAAAGCCACGAAATCAACCGGTGCCTGAAGGCGCTTTTCAACGGGGAAGACTATGAAGATATGGAATGAGCTGCTCTCGCTCTTTTACCCCGACCTTTGCCTGCTATGCCGAACGCCCTTGACCGACGGGGAACATCACGTATGCCTCCGCTGCCTGTACCGGTTGCCCTACACCCGGTACGACCGGAAAGCGGATAATCCGGCAGCCCTTCTCTTTGCGGGAAAAGTGCCGGTAGCCGGCGCATCCGCCTTTTTGCTCTACGAAAAAGAAAGCCTGGTGCAACAGTTGATTCACAGCCTGAAATACAAAGGGAACCACGAATTAGCCTATTATTTGGGAAGGCTGGCCGCCCTGAACTGGGAACAAACCGGCCTGTACGAAACAGCCGACCTGCTCGTGCCGGTCCCCCTCCACCCCCGTAAGCAACGAAGCCGGGAATACAACCAAGCCGAGCGCATCGCCGCCGGAATCGCTTCCGTAACCGGAAAACCGGTAGATACGGTTACGTTGAAACGCATAAGCCGCACCGACACCCAAACCGACAAATCGGTTTACGACCGTTGGGAAAACGTGGAAGGGATATTCGAACTCGCCTGTGCGGAACGGTTTGCAGGCAAGCACATCCTGTTGGTGGACGACGTGCTCACTACCGGCGCCACCACCGGCGCTTGCGCCCGGGCCGCATTTCAAGCCACCGGAGTGCAAGTGAGCATTTTCGCGTTGGCCATCGCCGAAAGATAAACAAAAAATAACACCCGTACATACCCGATATGTCGTTCACACTGCCTACTTTTGCGAACAATATTAA
>DBGBSM010000016.1:0-2124 GCA_048468815.1 Parabacteroides sp. | reverse complement strand
TCCGAAGATTTTAACCATCACCTTGAGTTTCTTTTTCTCGGTATTCACTTCCTCGATTATTCCGCTGAAACCGCTGAAAGGACCGAAAGTCACTTTTACCGTTTCACCCACATAGAATTGCAGATCCATATCGTCTTGCTGTTCCTGCATTTCGTCGACCGAACCTAAAATCCGGCTTACTTCAGCAGGGCGCAACGGAACGGGAGTATCCGTACCACCTAAGAATCCGATTACATTGGGAATATTGCGTAACCGATGAGCTACTTCTCCTACCAACGCAGCTTCAACTAATACGTATCCCGGCAAATAAGCTCTTTCTTTCATTACTTTTTTACCGTTCCGTACCGTGAAAGTTTTCTCCGTAGGAATCAAGACCTGCGATACATATTCTCCTAAATCGGTATTTTTCAGCTCCGCTTCAAGATATTCTTTGACCTTATTCTCCTTACCACTAATGGCACGAAGAACATAAAACTTTTTTTCGACGTCTGACATACCTTAAAATTGCTGATTAGAAAATCCGAGTGTAGAAGAACCGCATCACATTCTCAAAGCCTAAATCGATAACGAAAATAACGGCTGCAATTATAAGGGAAGCAATCATAACAACCACAGCGCTATTGGAGAGTTCCTGCATCGTAGGCCAAGAAACTTTATAAACAAGTTCGTTATAAGATTCCTTGATATAACTAATTATTTTTTTCATTGAATCTATAGATTTTAGCACGGGTCGAGAGGCTCGAACTCCCGACACCTGGTTTTGGAGACCAGTGCTCTACCAACTGAGCTAGACCCGTAAAAGAGCCGGCTTCACAACCGGCTCAAAGTGTGTATCGGATTAATTTTCCAAGTCGGTAATCTGACCGGCACCTACCGTACGGCCGCCTTCGCGGATAGCGAAACGCAAACCTACGTTACAAGCAACCGGGTAGATCAATTCTACTTCGATCGTTACGTTATCGCCAGGCATTACCATTTCGGTTCCTTCCGGAAGCGTGATTTCACCTGTTACGTCCAACGTACGGATGTAGAACTGCGGACGGTATTTGTTGTGGAACGGCGTGTGACGGCCGCCTTCTTCTTTTTTCAGGATATAAACTTCAGCTTTGAATCTGGAGTGAGGTTTAACCTGTCCCGGATGGCAGATAACCATACCGCGTTTGATTTCGGTTTTTTCGATACCACGAAGCAACAAACCTACGTTGTCGCCAGCCTGGCCTTCGTCCAAAATCTTACGGAACATTTCAACACCCGTAACAACCGATTTCTTTCCTTCTGCACCGAGACCGATAATCTGAACTTCGTCGCCGGTTTTGATGATACCGGTTTCGATACGGCCGGTAGCAACAGTACCACGACCCGTGATAGAGAACACGTCTTCTACCGGCATCAGGAACGGTTTGTCAACAGCACGTTCGGGCAGCGGAATCCATGTATCGACAGCTTCCATCAATTCCATTACTTTGTCTTCCCACTGAGCTTCGCCGTTTAAGGCACCCAAAGCGGAACCGCGGATGATAGGCGTGTTGTCGCCGTCGAAATCGTAGAACGAAAGCAATTCGCGCATTTCCATTTCAACGAGGTCTAACATTTCGGCGTCATCCACCATATCGCATTTATTCATGAAAACAACCAGTTTCGGCACGTTTACCTGGCGAGCCAACAGGATGTGTTCGCGCGTCTGGGGCATCGGACCGTCAGTTGCGGCAACAACGATAATAGCACCGTCCATCTGAGCGGCACCCGTTACCATGTTCTTTACATAGTCGGCGTGACCCGGGCAGTCAACGTGTGCATAGTGACGATTAGCCGTTTCGTATTCAACGTGCGAAGTATTGATCGTGATACCTCTTTCTTTTTCTTCCGGAGCGTTATCGATCTGGTCGAAAGATTTCACTTCTGAAAGACCTTTCTTTGCCAATACAGTCGTAATAGCAGCAGTCAAGGTAGTTTTACCGTGGTCAACGTGACCGATCGTACCGATGTTTACGTGCGGTTTCGTCCTGTTAAAATGTTCTTTTGCCATAACTTAATTGTTCTTTATTTGATTAATGATCATGTTCATACATAAAAAAGAGAGCCGATGCCGGGACTTGAACCCGGGACCTCTTCCTTACCAAGGAA
>DBGBSM010000015.1:0-5005 GCA_048468815.1 Parabacteroides sp. | reverse complement strand
GAATTGGGATGTATCTGGAAAATCGGTACGGATGTTGCCTGGGCCAATACAGAATTATCCTGGACTCGCGGATTGAACCGGTACACGACACAGGATTTGACACCCGAGATGCAATTTCTGAACGGAGATGTTTCCGACTCGGGCAAACAAGGGGTTTTCCTGATCCTCTATCGTTGCATCAGTTCCGCGAATTTGATTATAAACCGCGCAGAAGATTCGTCGATTGACTGGCAAGGAAGCTCGACCGACGAGAATACGGCACACAAAAACGAAATCATCGCTCACGCTCGTCTGATACGTGCATGGGCATACCGGCACCTTGTACTGACTTTCGGCCCCGTACCGTTGAATATCCATGAAATAGACGGAATGAACTACCGCGACGACTGGGAGCGCAATCCGGTAGAAGAAATACAGCGACAAATAGAAGAAGATCTTTTATTCGCTGAAAAATATTTACCCGATAACGCCGACGATGTAACACGTTTATCGCGTGTAATCGCCCAGCATTATTTGGCTGAATTATATCTCTGGGAAGGGCGCGACGCCGAAGCCGAGGCCAAAGCCCGTGCCGTAGTGGAGAATCCGAACTTTTCCCTGATTACGCAACGCTTCGGAGTGAAAAAAAACGAACCGGGTTGCGCATTTATGGACCAGTTCTATAACGGCAATATCCTCCCGTCGCAAGGCAATACGGAAACCTTATGGGCATTTCCGAATTCGGAAGTAGATAAGCAATTAGGACAGTATACCAATGTAATGCGTCGCAGTTGGGTGGTAGCGTATAATAACCTGAGTGTTCCCTATTCGCCCGAATACGGAGGACGCGGTTTAGGACGTTTGGCCATCACTGCGTGGGTATTCAGTATCTACGAACCCCAAGACGACCGTTTCAGTGAATATGCCGTTCGGAAAAAGTATGTCGATAAGAACGGTAAAACCATTGTTTGCGACCTGACGAAAAATAAAATGACGACCAACAACCATAAATGGGCCAGCACGCGTAAGTGGGATTGGACATTCGACGACCCGAACCGCTGGGGCGAAAGTTATTCGTATGCCGACCAGGCATACTTACGCTTGGCCGATACCTACCTACTCTTGGCGGAAGCACTGTTCAAACAGGGTAAAACGAGCGAAGCGGACGGCGCCGCTTACTACATCAATCAGGTGCGTTGCCGGTCGAACGCTACACCTGTTACCGCCGGTGAAATCACGTTAGACTATATCCTCGACGAGCGTGCCCGGGAACTCGTTACGGAAGAATGCCGCCGGGAAACGCTTTACCGGACAGGCAAATTAGTGGAACGCACCCGGAAATACAATCCGGTTGCTTCGGGCGAACGTGATAAAGGCGCGGGCATACAGGATTACCATCTGCTGTTACCTATACCCCAACGAGTAATAGATGCCAATACCGGACGGCAGATGGAGCAAAACAACGGATATTGAACAGGCTGATTCATATTAACTAAAAAAGTACGTATGCTCAAAAATATTCTATACTTATCGCTTTGCCTGGCAGCCGTTTTCCCGTTAAACGCAAAGAAGAAACTCCGCCAGGTACAAGCTCGCGAAAATTCACGGGTCACTACATGGAAAACATATCAGGCCCGAACGATTGACGAACTACCCGGATTTTACCAAGCCGGAGAACCGGAAATCAGCCGGTACGGAGGCTGGAAAACCACTCGAAGGGATGCAACCGGTTTTTTCCGTACGGAACGTATCGGCGACCGCTGGTGGATTATCGACCCCGACGGCTACCCGTTTATTCACCGGGGAGTAGCCGTATTTTCACCCGGCACGTCCGAACGCCAGCAAATGGCTTTATCCGAAAAATTCGGAAATACGCGGGCTTGGCTCGTTTCGCAGACGGAAATGCTGAAATCCTACGGGTTCAACGGAACCGGAGCCTGGTCGGCAACCGATAGCATGCGGCAAATGTCTGTCCCCCTCGTATACACCGTTATCGTCAATCCGATGGGGCGATATAAAGCCACGCATATCGAGCGGTACGGCGGGAAGTATCCCGAAGCCGGCTGGCAAGGATACCGATACGATCTGGTCATGGTGTTCGATCCGGAATTCGACCGGTATGTCGAAGAAACCATCGCACCGCTGGAAAAATACCGGAACGATACTTACCTGTTAGGGTATTTTACCGATAACGAGCTTCCCTGGAAAGCCGATGCGCTCGACCGTCATCTCACCCTGCTGGCGAAAGACGAGCCAGGCTACCTGGCAGCACGTGAGTGGCTCGATAAACGGAAAGGACGCAATGCCGCAGTGTCTGAAATAACACCCGAAGACCGGTTGGCTTTTACCGCCTATTACTTCGAAACTTACATAAAGAAAGTAACGACAGCTCTGCGCAAAGCCGACCCGAATCACCTATATTTAGGATGTCGTTTCAACCAAGACAAAAACCTGCAGGAACTTTCCAATCCGGAGATTTTCAAGGTTGCCGGAAGGTATATGGATATTATTTCCGTGAACCATTACCGTAAATGGCAACCGGAACAGGCCCAGTTCGACAACTGGGCCGAGTGGTCGGGGCGTCCTATTCTCGTTACCGAATGGTATGTTAAAGGAGAAGACTCCGGACTGCCTAACCGGAGCGGCGCAGGTTGGAATGTCCGTACCCAGGAAGAGCGGGGATTGTTTTACGAAAACTTTACGCTCGAATTGCTTAAGAATAAAGCTTGCGTAGGCTGGCATTGGTTCCGTTACCAGGACAACGACCCGCAAAACGAGCGTACCGATTCTTCCAACCGCGATTCGAACAAAGGAATCGTAGATAGCGAGTACAATCCGTACTTACCTTTATTAGAACATGCTTCCCGAATCAATCGGAATGCTTACGGACTTATCCGTTACTTCGATGGCCGGGTTTCGGCCGCACCGACAACTCCCGGCCAAATTGTCGATACAACTTATAATCCTTAAGATAAAAAGATGAAAAATAGAATAAAACTCCACTTTATACTGCTATTCTTCGGATTTCCTACCCTTCCGGCAGCCCAGCAAGCTCCGCAGATTACGCATATACCGGGTCGCACCGTCACTTCGCTCGACGGCCAGTGGAAAAGCATCGTCGACCCTTTCGAAAACGGCTATTACGATTACCGCCGTCAACCCTACAACGACGGTTATGCACAAGACCGCCCCTATACCGATAAAACGCAGTTACAAGAATATGACTTCGAAACGGATAAATCGTTGTTCGTACCCGGCGACTGGAATACACAACGTGCGCAGTTATATTACTACGAGGGCACAGTGTGGTACAGGAAACATTTCGAATACAAGCTGCAACCGGGAAAACGCTTATTTCTACGTTTCGGTGCAGTTAATTACGCGGCAATCGTCTGGCTCAACGGAAAACGGTTAGGCGAACATACAGGCGGCTTTACCCCCTTCAATTACGAAATTACCGGTCTGTTAAAAAAAGGTATCAATTCGTTGGTGGTAAAAACCGACAATAAACGCCACCCCGACGCCGTACCGACACTGAACTCCGATTGGTGGAATTTCGGGGGAATCACCCGGCCGGTAATGTTAGTGGAAACACCTGCCACATTTATCCGCGACTATTATATCCAACTGTCAAAAGAGGATAAAAGCATCATATCCGGTTGGGTACAAGTAGACGGCATACAACAAGCAGGCCGGAAAATACAAATCGAGATTCCGGAATTAAAGGTAAAGCAAACCGTTACTTCCGACAAAAACGGCTATGTTTCTTTTTTTTTAACGGCAAAACCGGTGCTTTGGACACCCGAAGCACCGAAATTGTATACCGTACGCCTGGTAGCCGGTAAAGATTCGATAACCGACCAAATAGGATTCCGGACTATCCGTACCGAAGGAACCAAAATACTGCTGAACGACAAGGAAATTTTCTGCCGGGGAATCAGTATTCACGAGGAAGCTCCTTACACTAACGGCCGCGCTTATTCCGATGAGCACGCCCGTATCCTGTTAGGATGGGCAAAGGAATTAGGGTGTAATTTCGTAAGACTGGCACATTACCCGCATAACGAAGCCATGGTACGCACAGCCGAACGCTTGGGATTACTGGTGTGGTCGGAAATTCCCGTTTACTGGACAATCGACTGGGATAATGCAGAAACTTACCGGAATGCCGAAACCCAATTGACCGACATGATAACCCGCGATAAAAACCGGTGCAATATCATCATTTGGTCGATTGCCAACGAAACACCGGTCAATGCTGCCCGCATGCAATTCCTTACCCGACTGGCAGCTAAAGCACGCACTCTCGACACCGTGCGTTTGATTGGGGCCGCCATGGAAAAAGAGGAAATCGAAAAAGATCGCATGACGGTAAACGACCCGTTAGGAAAAGTACTCGACATCATCAGCTTTAACGAATATGTAGGCTGGTATAGCGGAAACAGCGATAACTGCGACCGGATAAGCTGGGAATTCGACCTCCGAAAACCTGTTTTTGTGAGTGAATTCGGTGCCGGAGCTTTGTATGGAAGACACGGCCCGAAAAACGAACGTTTTACCGAAGAATACCAGGAAGATATGTACATCCGCCATATAGAAATGCTGAAACGCATTCCCGGATTGGCCGGCACTACGCCGTGGATTCTGAAAGACTTTCGTTCGCCCCGCCGCCATGTGCCGCAAATACAGGACGATTTCAACCGGAAAGGACTGATTTCAGACCAAGGACAAAAGAAAAAAGCTTTTTATGTGATGAAAAAATGGTACGAAGAATTGAAGGAACAATATAAATAAAGATATTTCCATATAAATTGCATCCGACATAACCCGACCGGTTTCCGGTAAAACGGATCCTGTGAGCAGGTTATTTTACTACGAAGTCATGGAATCTTTTCCTGCATAAATACGGAAAGATTCCATGATTTTGAGATTCCCCGTCACATCCTTCAAAACCATACCCGTGAACGAATCTTTATCGAACAACGGGTAGAATGTTCGCATACCGTAAATTTATCATATGCTACGG
>DBGBSM010000014.1:0-13214 GCA_048468815.1 Parabacteroides sp. | reverse complement strand
GGTTGGCCAGTGAAAAAGGGAACGAAATACCCGCAATAAAAAGGAAAAGGGGAAAAATCATATCGTAACAAGCAAACCCGTCCCACTTTACATGATGCATCTGTTGCGCCAACGCATTGAAAAAAGGTACCGGGAAAAGAGCGGCCAGTCCGATCACCACCGCTTCGCCCCCCATAATAAAAAACATATCGAATCCCCGGAGAGCGTCCAGGCTTCGCAAACGTTCGTGTTTTTCCATGATAAAAAGATATAAGGTATAAATAGTCAGTTAGCCGATTCTCTCAACCAAGGAGCCGAATAAAAACGACATCCTGCCGGCAGCCCGGTCGGCAGCCACCAACACGTCGTCGGCATTGTTTACGAAATCGTCGGCAAAGTGATACCCTTCGTTGGTAATCACCGACATGCCGAATACCCGTATCCCGCAATGCCGGGCTACAATCACCTCGGGCACCGTACTCATGCCGATCGCATCGCCGCCCCCCTTGCCGTAAAAAGCATACTCGGCCGGCGTTTCGTACGAAGGCCCGGTAAGCCCTACATACACCCCCTTTTTCAGCGGAATGTTATTTTCGGCGGCAATCTGCTCCGCCAGCCGGATAAACTCCCGGTCGTACGCCCGGGTCATATCCGGGAAACGGGTGCCGAAACACTCCAGGTTCTTTCCGATCAACGGATTGGGCAGCATATTGATATGATCGCGTATAATCATCAAATCGCCTACCTTGAAAGACGTATTGATGCCGCCCGCCGCATTCGAAACGAACAGGTTTTCGATTCCCAGCAACTTCATCACCCGCACCGGGAAGGTAACCTGCTGCATCGTGTACCCTTCGTAATAGTGGAAACGCCCCTGCATGGCAAGCACCGTTTTAGTTCCCAGCCGTCCGCAAATCAGGTTGCCTTGGTGGCCGATAGCCGTAGACTGTGCGAAATGCGGGATTTCGGCGTACGGTATACACACCGTTTCCGTAAGCGACCCGGCCAGCGACCCTAAACCGCTTCCCAATATAATAGCCGTTTCGGGTGCATACCCGCCTATCCGCGTGCGGATATAAGCGGCCGCTTCCCGATATTGTTCCAATAAGTTTTCCATATCCGATTCGTTATTTTCGTTTCATTAACTCGTACGCCCGGCGCGAAGCGTTTTCCAGTATTTCTTCTTCGCCCGGCACTTTCCTGTTACGCATCAATATCTTGCCGTCGCACACCACCGTATCGATGCAACTTCCGTTCGCCGCATACACCAGGTTCGACACCGTATTGAAATTAGGAGTGAAAAAGCTCGACTTCAAATCGACCAGACTGAAATCGGCCAGAAATCCGGGCGCAATCTCACCCGCATTCAGCCGTAACGCTTCCGCCCCGTTCCGGGTAGCCATCCGTAACATTTCGGGCGCCGGCATCGCCTCCGGGTCGAACCGCCAGGCCTTTCCCAACAACGAAGCCAACTTCATCGCCTCCACCATATCCAGGTTGTTCGACGACGAGCAACCGTCGGTAGCCAGCGTTACGGTAGCCCCCGCCTCCTGCAACTCTTTATACGGAAAACGGTAGCCGGAAGCCAGTTTCATATTGGAAGCCGGGTTATGTGCAATCCGCACCCCGTTATCACCCAGCATTTTTATTTCTTCCTCGTCCGCCCACAAGCAATGTGCTACCACCAACCGCGGCGAAAGCAAGCCCAGCTTATGCAAATATCGCACCGGCGTAAGCCCGAAAGCCTGCACGGCGTTCGCCACTTCGGTTTGCGTTTCCGCCAAGTGAATCGTAAGAAGCGCATCGTGTTCTTCCGCCAGCCGGGCAGCCCACCGGAGCGTATCGCCCGACACGGTATAAACGGCATGCGGCCCCACCACATACCGGATACGGGAGCTATAGGGCTTATCGGCAGTGAAAATGCGCAAGTTCGCCCGTTTGGTCTTTTCGGCTATCTCCGGATCGAAGTGGTCGAAACACACCGACGAGAGAAAAGCGCGAAGCCCCATCTCTTCCGCCGCTTGCGCCGTTGCGTCCAGGTGGAAATACATATCGAGAAACGAAGTCGTACCCGTTTTAATCATTTCGAGGCAAGCCAGTTTCGAGCCCCAGTACACGTCATCGGGGGTAAGATGGGCTTCGTGCGGCCAGATTTTCCGGGTAAGCCACTCTTCGAGCGGCATATCGTCGGCAAAACCCCGGAAAAGGGTCATCGCCGTATGGGTATGGGTGTTGACGAACCCCGGGATGATGGCTTTCCCGGTGCCGTCTATCGTGACATCTGCCGCACGTTCCAGCCCGTAACCCACCTCCCGGATATAAGAGCCTTCGACTAAAACGTCGGTCGATGCATCGTTGAAAAGAACATGCTTAATCAGTAGGGTCGACATAGATGTAGAATAACCTTGTTTTCCATGCGGCCGGCATACCTTTTACCGGCCGTTTTCGTTCTCACTTGCAAGCCGCGCAGAAATTCTTGTAAAATTCGGCTACCGCCTCGATTCCTTTAAAGAAAATATCGAGCGACATACTTTCGTTCGGCGAGTGAATGGCATTTTGTTCGAGCCCGAACCCCATCAGGATGGTTTTGATGCCCAACACCTTCTCGAAGGTAGCGATAATCGGGATGCTTCCGCCCCGGCGTACCGCCAGCGGCTTTTTGGCGAACGCCTTTTCGTATCCCCTTTCGGCCGCCTTGTAAGCCGGAAGGTCGATGGGGCATACATACCCTTCACCCCCGTGCATCGGAGTTACTTTCACACGCACGCTTTCCGGAGCGATTTCCTGCACATACTCCGCAAACAGGCGGCTTATCGTTTCATGGTTCTGATGCGGCACCAGCCGGGCCGATACTTTGGCATACGCCTTCGAAGGCAGTACCGTTTTGGAACCTTCTTCCGTATAACCGCCCCAGATACCGCAAATATCGAACGACGGGCGGCAACTGTTCCTTTCCAGCGTAGAATACCCGTTTTCGCCGGCCAGCTCGCGCACGTCGATAGCCTTTTTGTATTTCTCCTCATGAAAGGGAATCTTGGCGATCATCGCCCTTTCTTCGGCCGGAACCTCTTCCACGTCGTCGTAAAAATGAGGAATCGTGATGCGCCCGTCTTCGTCCGTCATTTTCGCCATCAGGGAGCACAACACATGGATAGGATTGGCTACGGCCCCGCCGAAATGGCCGGAGTGCAGGTCGCGGTTCGGGCCCGTTACTTCCACTTCCCAGTACGCCAGCCCCCTCAGCCCGGTCGTGATGGAAGGAACATCCGCACTGAGCATGCTCGTATCGGATACGAGTATAATATCCGCTTTCAGCATTTCCTTGTGCCGCTCGCAAAAAGCCTCCAGGCTGGGCGACCCGATTTCTTCTTCCCCCTCGAAAAGAAACTTCACGTTGCATTTGAGGTATCCGTACTCTACAGCCGTTTCGAAACCTTTTACCTGAATCATGGCCTGCCCCTTATCGTCGTCGGCGCCCCGGGCATACAGCCGTCCGTTGCGTATAGCCGGCTCGAACGGGTCGCTTTTCCATAAATCGAGCGGTTCGGGCGGCATCACGTCGTAATGGGCATATACCAGCACGGTCTGCGCCGCCGGGTCGATTAACTTCTCCGCATACACGACCGGATTCCCTTCGGTGGCGATTACTTCGGCCTTGTCGGCTCCGGAAGCCACCAACAATTCGGCCCACCGTTCCGCACAGGCCGTCATATCGGCTTTATGCTCGCTTTTCGCACTAACCGAAGGGATGCGGATAAGGCTTCCCAACTCGTCTAAAAACCGTTCCCGGTTCGCTTGTATATATTCCTGAATAGGCATAATAGGATTGTATTTAAAGATTCTTCTATTTTCTGATCAGAGCAAAGATAACGATTTCCCTTTGTGTAAACGGCAATCGGGCCGAATCGTTTCGAAGAGGCCCCCTTTTTTTATTCTTTTAAGGGTTCCACGTGCACCGCCACATGCGTAGCCGGTCCGAAACGCTCCCGGAGCTTCTGCTCTATCTCCCGCGTTTTCTGGTGCGCCTCCGCCACCGGCATCGAGCCGTTTACCCGCACATGCATCTCGATAGCGTAATTGTTACCGATGCGGCGCGTCAGCAGGTTATGCGGGAACCGGATGCCTTCCACCTCATCCACGATTGCCAGAATTTCGTCTTCCGTTTCCTTCGGCAACGATTTTTCGAGCAAATCGTTTACCGCAGGAAGCATCAGCCTGATCGCTACCTTCACGATAAAGATGCTCACCAGCACGGCAGCTATCGGGTCGAGCACCGTCCAGTGCGGCCCCAGCAAGATAGCGCCGCCTATCCCGATTAAGGTGCCGAACGACGAAAACGCATCCGAGCGGTGGTGCCAGGCATTCGCAACAACCGCCTGACTGTTTACCCGTATACCTATCGCTTTCGTTACCCGGTACAACACTTCTTTTACCACGATTGAAACCACCGCGGCTACCAGTGCAATCATACCCGGCGACGGCAACCGCCCTCCCCGGATAACGAAAATAATCTTATTCAGCGCGTCCCAGAAAATGCCGATGCCTACGAACAACAAGAAGATGCCGATAATCGAAGTAGCCAGCGTTTCGTATTTGCCGTGTCCGTAATCGTGGTTCTCGTCTTTCGGCTTGGAAGATATATGAACGAACCCCAGTACGATAATATCCGTAACGAAATCCGACAACGAGTGTACGGCATCGGCAATCATCGCGCTACTGTGCCCGACGATGCCGGCAACGAACTTAAAAATCAGCAACAGGAAGTTGGCCAGCGAGCCGAGTAATGTAATGCCGAATATTTCCTTTTTACGGTTTTTCGTAGCCATGACGATTTATTTTACGGTTTGCCTGCAAAAAAACAAGTACGTAGATGGAATAACGTACTTGCCCGAAAGGCTGCGATTTGCAACCTATTTGCACGATTCGTTACGCAAAGGTAAACAAAAATACCCTACTTTTGTTTCGGCTTTTATATAATCAGCACACTGTTATGGCACATACACACTCGCATCACTCGCATTCGGCCGCCGGAAATATCCGGGTCGCCTTTTTCCTGAACTTCTTTTTCGCCATCATCGAACTGGTAGGCGGGCTGTATACGAACAGCGTGGCCATCCTGTCGGACGCCCTGCACGATTTCGGCGACTCCGTTTCGCTCGGACTCGCCTGGTACCTGCAAAAAGTCGCATCGAAAGGCCGTGACCGGTACAACTCGTACGGCTACAAACGTTTTTCCCTGCTCGGCGCCCTCTTTATTTCGGTGGTGCTGCTGATCGGTTCGGTTATCGTTATCATCGAAAGCGCCGGACGCATCGCGCACCCGCAAGAACCGAATGCCCACGGCATGTTCCTGCTGGCCATCCTGGGCGTCGTGGTGAACGGCGCGGCTATCCTGCGGCTGAAAAAAGGCTCGTCGCTGAACGAACGGGCCGTTTCGCTGCACCTGATGGAAGACGTGCTCGGCTGGATTGCGGTGCTGGTGGTAAGTATCGTGATGATGTTCGTGAACGTACCTGTATTGGACCCGCTTCTGTCCATCGGTATCAGTATCTGGATTCTCACGAACGTGTACCGGAACCTGCGGGATACGTTCCGGGTATTCCTGCAACAGGTACCCCGTCAAATCGACACGGAGGCGCTGGAAGAACATATCCGGGCGTTAAAGGATGTGGTTTCCGTACACGACGTGCATCTCTGGACGCTCGACGGCGAAGAGCATGTAATTACGTTGCATGTGGTTACTTCGGCCGATACGCCGTTGGTACGCTGGCAAGAACTGAAAACGGAAATCCGGCGGTTGTGCAAAGAGGCGGGTATCGCACACGCTACCGTCGAAATAGAGAACGAGGGAGAGAAATGCGGGTTAAGGAGTTGTTAAAAAAGCACCTTCCAAAAAGATACCTGCCGAAACAGATCAATCATGAACAAAAAACTTACTTATATCAATGAAAAACAAAATTAGCAACATACTGCTGTGTAGCGGTATCGTTCTCACTGCACTGCTGTTTTTACAGGCGTCGGTATTTATACGGACGGGGCATATTCTGTTCGGGCTGGTAACCTTTTGTATCGGTATGGCGCTGCCGGTTTACTATCTTATCCGCCGGCACAGGGAGCGCAGGAAAATAGAGGAAGCGAGATTCCGCCACAAAAGGTTTCTGATGACTCAAGGAGATGTATTGCAGGTGGATTTAGCTGCCTGCAAGGTGTATGCGAACAAAAAAACCGTGTATTACGACCGTAGCGATGTGCCGGCTTTTTCATTGGATAACAGGTTACACCGGCCGGACGATTTATTCGCTCCGGATCTTCCTGTCCAATCCGTCAATAGCCGAAGAACGAACGGAGGCGACGCCCTGTTCTTTCCAGACCTGGCATACCAACGGCACTCCTACGAGCGGTGTGCCTGCATAGTCGAGGCAACCCTTCCCTATAAAGGGAAAAAGGTGAGTTTTTATAGCGAACCGATCCTGATGAACGACATCAGCCTGGAAATGTTTCTGGCCACCTACAAGAAGAGTTACCTCTACATCAACCCGAACGACGAAGAGGATTATTTCTTCGACCTCGATTTTGTAAAACAGGCCTAATCGCCCGGCTCGTTCGAATAGTGGAAGCGAAAGGGCTGTAATACACACGGAAGATTATCTTAAAAACAAAATAAAACCCGGACGTGTTTGAAACATAGCCGCCGGCAACGACGGTGAAACAAGCGTGTAACGAGACAGGGAGGAAAAAGGAAATGAAACTTACCTATATTTATCACAGTGGCTTCGCCATCGAAGGCGACGAACTGACGATTATAATCGATTACTTCCGGGATACGCCGGACAAGTGGGTAACCGGCACGTTGCTGAAGCGTACGGGCGCGTTGTACGTGCTTGCCACCCATGCGCACGGCGACCATTTCAATAAGCGAATACTGGAATGGAAACAGCAGCGCCCCGACATCCGGTATATCTTTTCGAGCGATATTCTCGAGGCGGGAAAAGCCCGGGAAGGCGATGCCGTATACCTCGGCAAATCCGATATTTACGAAGACGCACTGATACGGGTGCAAGCATTCGGCTCTACCGACATCGGTGTTTCGTTTCTTATCGAAACGGAAGGAAAGAAGGTATTCCATGCCGGCGACCTGAACAACTGGCACTGGCGCGACGAATCGACACCCGAAGAATCGGCCGGCTACGAAGCTGCTTTCCTGAAAGAGATAGACGAGCTGGCCAGGAACACCGACCGGCTCGATTTGGCGATGTTCCCCATCGACCCGCGCCTGGGAAAAGACTATATGCGGGGTGCGCAGCAGTTTATCGACTTGATTCGGGTAGACTGGTTCGTGCCGATGCACTTCGGAACGGCTTACGACAAAGCGAATGCATTCCGGGCATACGCGCACAGCAAGGGAACGCGCTTTTTCGAATTGAACCGGGAAGGACAGAGTATGGACTTTTAAAGAAAACAATATGAAAGTAAAAGGGCAATTCGACCATTTCAATATCAACGTGCTCGACCTAGAGAAGAGCATCGCATTTTACAACCGAGCGCTCGGACTAACGGAACACCACCGTCACCAGGCGCCCGACGACTCGTTTACCTTGGTGTACCTTACTGACGAGGCATCGGCTTTCCTGCTGGAGCTCACCTGGCTCCGCGACCGCAAAGAGCCGTACGACTTGGGCGACAACGAAAGCCACTTGTGCTTCCGGGTAGCCGGCGATTACGAGGCGATTCACCGCTATCACCGGGAAATGGGCTGGGTATGTTATGAAAACCCGGCGATGGGCTTGTATTTCATCCACGACCCGGACGACTACTGGATCGAGATATTGCCTGCCGAAAAACGGTAAACTCACCTGCTCGCCGTGTACCTTTTTGTCCCGGCAACCGGGCTTTTCCGGTACTGTTCGCTATACGCTCAATCCCCGTTCCAACCGTTCCAGTCCGTCGGCAAGCACCCGGCGCGGACAAGCGATGTTGATACGGATAAACCCTTCGCCGGCCGCGCCGTACATACTTCCCGCATTTACCCGGAGCTTTTCCTGTTCCAACAACCGGCGCGCTATCGCTTCGGAAGTGCGGCCCAGCACCGAGCAATCCACCCATACCAGGTAAGTGCCTTCGAGTTCGGTTACCGGAAATTGCGGGAGACGTTCGCGGAAATACGCTTTCAAATAGGTATAATTATCCGAGAGGTACCGGTTCAGCGCTTCCAGCCATTCTTCCCCGTGACCGTAGGCAGCTATCAGCGCCTCCACTCCGAACGGATTCACGTCGCACACCTCGTTGATGTTGATTGCCCGGTCTATCTTCGCACGCATATCCGCATCGGCCGAAACGATATTGGCGATCTGTAACCCCGCCAGATTGAAAGCCTTACTCGGCGAAACGCACGTAACGGAGTTCATCAGGAAATCGTCCGACACGGAAGCGAAAGGCGTATAAGTATGCCCCGGAAGAACCAGTTCGCCATGAATCTCGTCCGACAGAACGGTTACTCCGTTGCGCAGGCAGATTTCGCCGATACGCTTCAATTCCTGCCGGGTCCATACTCTCCCGGCGGGATTATGCGGATTACAAAGCAGCATCAGCTTCACAGCCGGATCGGCAGCCTTTTCTTCCAAGTCGTTATAATCGACCCGGTATGTACCGTTCCGGTAAACGAGCGGGCTTTCCACCGCCTCACATCCGTTGTTGCGGATAGAAGAAAAGAAACAGTTATACACCGGCGTCTGCACCAGCACCCGGTCGCCCGGAGCGGTCAGCGCCCGGATTACGGCGGAGAGCGCCGGCACCACGCCCGACGTATAGAGAATCCAATCCTGCTCTATCCGCCAGGCATGGCGCCGCCCGAACCAACGGATTACCGCTTCGTAGTAAGTCGGAGGAACTTTCGTGTAACCGAAAACTCCATGCTCCACCCGCCTGCGTAGCGCCTCGACCACAGCGGGAGCCGTACGGAAATCCATATCGGCCACCCACATGGGTAACACCCCTTCTTCCGCATCCGTATCCCATTTGTAGGAACGGGTATGGCGCCGGGGTATTATTTCGTCGAAATCGTATTTCATGCGCTGAAGCAGGTTAAGTCGTTCCACAATTTCAGTTCGCAGTCGGCAGGCGCCTTGCGGTTACCGTCGAGCACGATTTCACCGTAGCCGGCGGCAACGATACGGCCGGTACGCGGATTCTTCACACTGTGTACCGGGCTGTCGATGGTAGCCTGTACGCTGCTGTACTCGAAACATAGGTCGGCGTCCGCTGCCATCATACAGTTTTCCATCACCAGGTTACGGGCGTAACAAAGCGGCTGCGTACCCGAAATCTTACAATTCACCAGGCGCAGGTTGTGCGAGTGCCAACCCAGATACTCGCCGTCGAGTTCCGAGTTGTATACGGTTACGTTCTCCGTGTTCCAGAAAGCGTCTTTCGAACGGATAACAGCGTTGCGGATTTCTACGTTCTTGCAGTACTGGAATGAATAATTTCCGTTCTGCCTGTAATTTTCGATACGGATATGCTCGCTGTGCATAAACAGGTAGTCGGCCTTGTCTGCCTGCACGTTTTTCAACTCCACGTCGCGGCAGTGCCAGAGGGTTTCCAGCGCATAAGGCAGTTGTACGTTCTCCAGCCTGAGCCCGTCCATTTCGCGAAACATCTTCGGCGCTTCCACCACCGTGTCCGTCATGTGCAGGTTTCGCGAATACCAAAGTGCGGCGCGCGCTCCTTCCGTAAAGAAACAGTTCTTCACCACAAACCCGTCGGTATGCCAGAAAGGGTATTTGCCTTCGAACCGGCAATTTACCGCCACGATGTTGCTGCACTCCTTCAAGGCTGACTCGCCCGCATGAATGGTTACGTTTTCCAGTTGTAAGTCGTGTGCGGCGAATAAAGGACGTTCGCCTGCGTACTCCTTGTTTTTAATTTGTTCCATGACCGATTGATTATTAATATGGATTATTATACGGCAAAAGTACGGCGTACGGGGAACTGGGTGCGTAGACGGATTACGGTTATTATTACCTCGATTACATATCCTGCCTTTTGCGGCAAAAGGATGTTCGCACACAGGGATAGTTTTAAGCCTCTTACACGCAGAATCACCGGTAAAATGTCTATCTTTGTTTGCCTGTTTCCGCCATTTACAGATAATAAAATAACTCGATATACGCTATGGAAGAAGTAATCAAACTCGAGACAATCGACCAATACAATCAGTTATACGGGCTCGAAACGTTACATCCGCTGGTAACGGTAGTGGATTTATCGGAAGCGACGCGTTTCCCCGCGCGCGCTACGTTGAACTTCGGCGTGTATGCGCTTTACCTGAAACAAACCAAATGCGGGGATTTGCGTTACGGAAAGCAGATTTACGATTACCAGGAAGGAACGGTAACGAGTTTCGCACCGGGGCAGGTAGTGGGAATACAGATGGAAGACGGCGTACGCCCCCAGTCGTACGGATTGGTGTTTCATCCCGACCTGATACGCGGCACCTCGCTCGGACGCGAAATCAAGCATTACTCGTTCTTCGCATACGATTCACACGAGGCGCTCCATCTCTCGGACGAAGAAAAGGGTATTTTCCGCGATTGCCTCGATAAGATACGGTTGGAGCTGGCACATCCGGTAGACAAGCACAGCAAGCGGTTGATTTCGCGCAACATCGAGCTGCTGCTGGATTACTGCATGCGCTTTTACGAGCGGCAGTTCGTTACCCGCGCGAAGGCGAACAAAGACATATTGATGAAGTTCGAAGACTTACTGGATGCCTATTTCCAGACCGACCGGCCGCAAACGGAAGGGCTTCCTTCCGTGAAGTATTTCGCCGACGGCGTGCACCTCTCGTCGAACTATTTCGGCGACCTCGTAAAAAAGGAAACCGGCCGCACCGCCCAGGAGTACATCCAGAATAAGCTGATAGACCTGGCCAAAGAAGAGATTCTCGGCTCCGGCAAGAGTGTAAGCGAAATCGCCTACCGGCTGGGCTTCCAGTATCCGCAGCATTTCACGCGCGTATTCAAAAAGAACGTAGGCTACACTCCCACCGAATACCGCGAACTACAGGTATAGCCGTAAAACAGAAGAGTTGAACACAGAGACACGGAGGCACAGAGAAGAAGAAAGATATAAAAAGAGCAGAAGAAAGCACCGGCCTGTCGTACGGGAACCGAGGCGATATGAATTGAACACGGAGGCACAGAGAAAGGGAAAGAAGTAAAGAGAACAAAGCAACCGTTAGTTTTGCGACTGCCGGTATTCACCGGGCACCGTTTCCGTTAGTTTCCGGAACAGCCAACTGAAACGTTGCACACTGGCGAATCCCAGCCGGCCCGCTACGGTAACCGGCGTACAGCCCTCGCCGAGTAACCTCCGCCGGGTGATGTGAAACCTCCGGAGCTTGAAAATTACCCGCCAAAGGTAACGGATACCGGATTACGGTTTCAGAACTTGCGGAAGTAATACTTCCGGCCGTTGTCGCTCAGAATCAGCTTCGAGCCCGACAGCTTATCGATGGTAAATACGCGGAGCGGCTCCGTCCAGCCGCTTTTCTCGTAGAAGTACGCCATATCGATTTGGTTCACATCTATTTCGAGCGCCAGCTTATCGCCGTCGTCCGTCTGTTTGTAGCCGTATGCCTGCATATTGCTGTTTACGCTGTTCGCAATCTGGTACATAAACAAGCTGTTCTGGAAATTGTAGTATACCGTATCCACCGGCAACACTTCGCCGTTCACCTCCATTCGCTGCATCTGCCATTTCCCTTCCAGTTTATGGTCTTCGTCGGAGCAACCGAGCAATACGCCGGCCAGCGCCAGACACACCCAAAAGCATTTCTTCATGTTCCTGTTATTAAATTATCCCCTTCGTAGTGGGTAAGTCGTACTTATATATATCCCGTTTAATCGCCATCTTCACCGCCCGGGCAAACGCCTTGAAGATACCTTCCGCCTTGTGATGCTCGTTTTCGCCCGCTGCCTTCACGTTCAGGTTCATCTTCGCCGTGTCGCTGAGCGACTTGAAGAAGTGGAAGAACAACTCCGTAGGCACGTCGCCGATGCGCTCCCGGTAAAACGTAGCGTCCCAGACCAGCCACGGACGGCCGCCGAAGTCGAGCGCCACGCTGCACAGGCAATCGTCCATCGGCAACGAGTAGCCGTACCGCTCGATACCCCGCTTGCTACCCAACGCCCGGTACAGCGCTTCGCCCAAAGCCAGCCCCGTATCTTCCACCGTATGGTGCTCGTCTACATGCAAATCGCCCTTTACCCGGATAACCAGGTCCATGCCCGAGTGCTTGCCTATCTGGTCGAGCATGTGGTCGAAGAAGCCCAGGCCGGTGCTTATTTCGGTATGTCCGTTGCCGTCGAGCTTCAGGTCGATGTAAATATCCGTTTCCCGCGTGGTGCGCTGCACTACGGCCTGTCGCTCGCCGGCAAACAGGAACTCGGTAATCCGGTTCCAATCGGGCGTAACCAGCGCGCAACTGTCTGCCAGCCCCTTTTCCGCGAGTTGCGCCGCGGCATCGTCGCCCCCGTACAGCCAGACGGCTTTTGCGCCCAGGTTCTTCGCCAGCTCCACATCGGTGAGCCGGTCGCCGATGACGTACGACGAAGCCAGGTCGTATTCGCCCGTCATGTACTGCGTGAGCATCCCGGTACGGGGCTTCCGGTTCGGCGAGTTATCCTCGGGAAACGACGGGTCGATATGCACGGCGTCGAAGCGAATCCCCTCCCCTTCCAACGTCTGCATCAGTTTGTTATGCGCCGGCCAGAACGTTTCTTCCGGGAAGGAAGAAGTGCCGAGGCCGTCCTGGTTGCTCACAATGACGAACTCGAAATCGAGGTTCCGCCGGATAAAGTACAGGTTACGGAAAATACCGGGATAGAACTCCAGCTTTTCCAGGCTATCCAGTTGGTAATCTACCGGTGGCTCCATCACCAGCGTACCGTCGCGGTCGATAAACAGCGCCCGTTTCATACCGTCCAGTTCTTTAAGGCTTCCACAAACCGTTCGTTTTCCTGCGGGGTGCCTATCGTAACGCGCAGGCAGCCGCGGCACAGCGTAACCGTGTTGCGGTTCCGTACGATTACCCCGGCCGCTACCAGGTGACGGTAGGCGGCGTCCGCATCGTCTACGCGTATCAGCAGGAAGTTGGCGTCGGAGGGGTATACCTTCCGTACGCACGGCAGGGTTTCGAGGGTTTGCCGCAACTTTTCGCGCTCGGCCAGCAGAAT
>DBGBSM010000013.1:0-2818 GCA_048468815.1 Parabacteroides sp. | reverse complement strand
ATATAATGTAGGGAATATTCCGTTCCTGCACAATTTCGATACGTACACCTTTCGCGGCTACATGTCGGGAGGAGGAGTTTCGTACGGATACCATTGGGCGTTAGGGCGCCGGTGGGGAATGGAAGCGAACATCGGGTTAGGATATATTTATCTCGATTATAAGAAATATGTCTATGGAGAATGCTGCGCCGAGCTGGTAGGACGTTACAAGCGGAACTACTTCGGCCCTACGAAAGCAGGGTTTTCGATTATTTATCTATTCTAAATTCCGGGAGCCATGAAAAAAGAGACGTATAAAAGAATGCTGATGATGTGGGCTACGGTGGGATGTCTTTTCGGTTCTTCTGCCGGGATGTGTGCGTTTACCGTTTCGCACGGAGGAGAAGAAATACGGATACGCGAACATTCCATCCGGGTAGAATCCGACAGCGTACGTTTCGATATAACATTCGATATCAGCCAGGTCAAAGTTACCAGTTCGAGTGCCTTTATTCTGGTTCCGGTACTGCGTACCCATAAGAAAACCCTCGACATGCCCGCCGTTATCGTTGCCGGCCATAACCGGAGCGCTTTCGATATGCGCGAAGATTACCTTACCCCGATGGGCGAGAAACGTTCCGTGTACGCTTATATCCGTTACAACCGTAATCCGAAAGAGCGGCCCGACAGCGTACGCTACCGGGTAAGCATTCCGTATGCCTCCTGGATGATGCACGCCGAGTTGGCGCTCAAGCAGCTTGCTAAAGATTGCTGTACCGAAACACAGTTGGCGCTCGATGCGTTGAACGAAGATATAAACCTCAATGCCAACGGATTCAGTAGCGATATGCAACGGCCTTTTTCGTTTAGCGGATACGAAGCGTACCGGAGCATGCTTTGTTTTCTGCCGCCCGAAATAACCGAAACCCGCTTGCCTCAGCGGAATGCTACCTTATACATCGACTACAAAGTAGGGCTCTCGAAAGTGGACCCCGGCTACGGACACAACCGCCGGGAGTTGCAAAAAGCCGACAGCCTGCTCCGTCCGTTGCTTGACCGGAACCAGATTACGGTACGCGCCCTGTACATTACCGGATATGCGTCGCCCGACGGCAATTATTCGGATAACGAAGAGCTGGCCAAGAAACGCACGCTCCGCTTTCGCGACTACCTGCAAGAGCATTACCGCTTACCGCCCGGAATCGATTTGTATACCATGTGGATAGCCGAAGACTGGGACGGTACCGTTGCCGCCCTCGAAGCATCCGGCAAACCGTATAAAAACGATGCCCTGGCGGTGATACGCCGGTACGGGGTTTTCGAAGGCCGCGAAAAGCGGTTGATGGATTTGAAGGGCGGTGAAATATACAAAAGGATGCTCGACGATATTTTCCCCCGGTTGCGCCGCATCGAAATGACGGTAGAGTACGAAATCACGAAAGAGGGGGGAAACGAATCCGAAATCGTCGATTTGCTGTATACCGACCCTACGGCGTTGAGCCTCTCGGAAATTTTTTCCGTGGCGCGTTTTTACCGTCCGGGCAGCGAACAATACCGCGAAGTGTACGAGATAGCCGCCATTTACCATCCCGACAACGTGGTGGCCAATGTGAACGCGGCGGCGGCGGTTTTGCTGATGGGCGACATCCAGACAGGCCGTTACTACCTGGAGAAAGTGAAAAACGACCCCCGGGCCTATATCAATCTCGGCGTGCTTTGCATGATGGAAGGCAAGCCGGCGACGGCCGGCAGCTATTTCCGTAAGGCGCTTGCCGTAAATCCCAGGTTGGCGCGGTACAACCTGGAAAAGTTGAAACGATGGCATTGATGGGAGTACATACGTGGGTAAAGCTCATCACCCGCCTCTGTGCGTTCGTTGCCGGCGCGTTGCTTCCGTGCGGCTGTAACATCGACGGCGATATGCCCGAGTGCGAGTACGATGTGCAGATAGAATACTGGTATACCGGTACGGGATACGCCAACGTATTGCCCGATTATATACGCACCATGCGGCAATACGTATTCGACGAGCAAGGGGTATTATACACCATACAAGATGTAAACCCCGATAACATCCTGTATGGCGAGCTCGACTTGCCACCCGGAAGGTATTCGCTGGTTACCTGGGGAAATATCGAGCGGGCCAGCGCGCCGGATACGGCGGTAATCGGCGCTACGCGGAAAGACGACATGTTGTTGCTGCTCGACAACGCTTATAAATCGACCCGGGCGTCGGGCGATTTGCAGAGCATCTCCGAGCGGTTGTTTTACGGCACGGCCGATTTTACCGTCGCCCCGATGGGCATTACCCGGCAGCGGGTCAATATGGCGCATAGCCATTGCGTGCTCGAAATCACCGTCAAATGGGTAAAAGCGCCGCCTATGAGTAACCTGCCCGCTTACAATATGCGGCTTACCGGCGTACCGGTGCGTTACCGGTTTACCTCCGGGGTAAGCATACAAGCCTCCATCCTGGCGGCCTACGGCAATAACGGCGAAGCGTCGCCGTTGATATACCGGCTTCCGGTTATCGAAAGCGAGCGGGGCGATTACTGTATAGATGTGGATATGGGGATAGCCCGGGTGGTAAACGGTACGTTCGTTACCTACCGGCTTACCAACGATACCCATCCCGTATTCTGCTTGTATTCGGGCGACAGCCCGCTGATGAAAGAAGTGGATTTGCACCGTTTCTTCCGTACGATGGGTATTGACCTGGACAGCAACCTCAGGCAAGAGTTTTCGCTCAACATCGAAATCGACGGCGATGTGGTAAACGTATCCGAAGTGCGGTTGGGCGATTGGGAAAACGGCGGCGATATAGGCGGAATATTGTAAT
>DBGBSM010000012.1:0-6826 GCA_048468815.1 Parabacteroides sp. | reverse complement strand
AACTATACGGAAATCGCCCGGAAGCATTTGTCTAATTTTTTGGTTTATTCGCCCGCTACGGCCGCTTTACGGGGATTTACAAACGAAAGCAAGAAGCAACCGTTGGGTTTGTACGGCGAAGGATTGGATTTATTAATAGCCGCATTCGGAGAAGAGGAACAGAACCGGTTGATGGAATACGGGTGCCGCTATATCGATTGGTTGAAGCATTTGTTGGTGAAAGAGGATGACCAGCTCGTTTCGGACGGGCACCGGTTATCGCGGAGCAATTCGGCATTGTTTTTTATAGACCGGCTGATGCTGAAGAAGAACAGTCTGTTGTCGGTCGAGCATGTTGACGAGGGAAGTCTGAGGTTGTTATTTTACCTGGCTTTGTTTATCAGTACCGAGACACCTTCTTTTTTTGCTGTCGAAAACATAGACAGCGGATTAAGCCCGCATATATGTTCCCGGTTGCTCAAAGATCTGACGGATTTGTCGGTGCTTACCGATAAGCAGGCACTGATTACTACCCATAATCCGGCTTTATTGGACGGATTGGATATGGAAAATCCGGAAAACGCTTTGTTTTATGTCTGCCGGGCAGAAGACGGCCAGACAGAAGTGAAAAAACTGCACTTTACGCAGCAGGAATTAATAACTTCCTCTCTTTCGGCTCGTTGGATTAGCGGAGAATTCGATTGAATAAATAAAAAAACAGAATAACGAGTCCGGTTATTTTTTCGAATACACAGAAAAATAACCGGATTCGTTATTTCTTCTTAATATAGGTTGTTAACCTTTTAATATTCTCGGAATGAAGGAAAATAAATAGAATCAGCGTATTGTAGTTTGAAAACTAATCAGTAACTTTGTGCCGTTTTTAGCGCGAGGTGTGATAAAATGCAGTTAACCCGTTGGTTATATGAAAACTATTGACTACCTTTGCAGCTCGAATCAGAAGAAGATAAATAAATATAATAACAGATTCAAAGTTTTAAAAAGAAAAAGAAATGCCTACAATTCAGCAATTAGTTAGAAAAGGAAGGGAAACTTTGGTGGTAAAAGGTAAATCGCCTGCATTGGATGCTTGTCCGCAAAGACGTGGCGTATGCGTGCGTGTTTATACGACTACCCCGAAAAAGCCTAACTCTGCGATGCGTAAAGTTGCGAGAGTTCGTTTGACGAATGGAAAAGAAGTGAACTCTTACATTCCGGGAGAAGGACATAACTTACAGGAACACTCTATCGTGCTGGTGCGCGGCGGTCGTGTGAAAGACCTTCCGGGTGTACGTTACCATATCGTTCGCGGAACTCTGGATACCGCCGGTGTAAACGGCCGTACGCAAAGACGCTCCAAATACGGCGCGAAACGTCCGAAAGCCGGAGCTAAAGGCGCTGCTGCAACCGCAAAGAAAAAGTAATTTATTTACGCCCTTTCAAAACAGAGATTTTTAAATTAAGTATTAAAGCTGGTTTGAGTTTATTTGGATAGGCTACACAGGTTGAGTAAATGTTCCAGCGGGAACGTTGAAGACAAATGAGAATGGCAACCAAAAACAAGAACGAAATTTTTGTATTAAAAATGAGAAAAGCAAAACCCAAAAAGAGACAGGTCCTGCCGGATCCTGTTTTCGGTGATGTAAAGGTTACGAAATTCGTAAACCACTTGATGTATGACGGTAAAAAGAATACTGCCTTCGAAATCTTTTATACCGCATTGGAAAATGTAAAGGCCAAAATGCCTAACGAAGAAAAATCCGCTCTCGAAATTTGGAAAGCTGCGCTTGACAATATCACTCCTCAAGTTGAAGTTAAATCCCGCCGTGTAGGAGGTGCCACTTTCCAGGTCCCCACTGAAATACGCCCCGATCGTAAAGAATCCATTTCAATGAAAAATCTGATCCTCTATTCACGTAAAAGAGGCGGAAAAACGATGGCTGATAAGTTGTGCGCCGAAATCGTCGATGCATTCAACAATCAGGGTGGCGCATTTAAAAGAAAAGAAGATATGCACCGTATGGCCGAAGCCAACCGTGCATTCGCTCACTTTAGATTTTAATTAAAGCAATAAGGATAATATTTATGGCAACTGCTTTAGATCAACAATTAAAATATACAAGAAACATCGGTATCATGGCGCATATCGATGCAGGAAAGACTACTACTTCCGAACGTATTCTTTTCTACACCGGTCTGACTCACAAAATCGGTGAAGTACATGACGGCGCCGCTACGATGGACTGGATGGAACAGGAGCAGGAACGGGGTATAACCATCACTTCGGCTGCTACTACGACCTTCTGGAATTATAAGGATGAAAAATTCAAAATCAATCTGATCGATACTCCGGGGCACGTCGATTTTACGGTGGAAGTAGAACGCTCTTTGCGTATCCTCGACGGAGCCGTAGCTGCATTCTGTGCTGTGGGCGGTGTCGAACCCCAATCGGAAACGGTATGGCGTCAGGCTGATAAATACAACGTGCCGCGTATCGGCTATGTAAATAAAATGGACCGTTCGGGTGCCAACTTTTTCGAAGTGGTACGCCAGGTGAAAGATGTGCTGGGGGCTAATCCTTGCGCTATCCAGATTCCTATCGGTGCCGAAGAAAAATTCAAAGGGGTAGTCGATTTGGTTAAGATGAAGGCTATTCTGTGGCGCGACGAAACGATGGGTGCCGAATATGAGGTGGAAGAAATTCCTGCCGACCTGAAAGACGAAGCGGAAGAGTGGAGAGATAAAATGCTCGAAACTTTGGCTGAATGCGACGATACCCTGATGGAAAAATATTTTGACGATCCTTCTACTATCACGGAAGATGAAATCAGAGCGGCTATCCGGAAAGGTACCTTGGCTATGCAGATCAATCCGATGATTTGCGGTTCTTCGTTCAAAAACAAGGGTGTTCAGACTTTATTGGATGCTGTTTGTGCTTATTTGCCCAGTCCGGCCGACAACCCGGCTATCGAAGGTACCGATCCGAGGGATTCGGATACGAAATTGGCCCGCAAGCCTTTGTTCGAAGAGCCCTTGTGTGCTTTGGCGTTTAAGATCGCTACCGACCCGTATGTAGGCCGTTTGTGTTTCTTTCGCGTTTACTCGGGTCAGTTGGATGCCGGTTCATACGTATATAATACACGTTCCGGTAAAAAAGAACGTATTTCGCGTTTGTTCCAGATGCACTCGAACAAACAGAATCCGAAAGAAGCTATCGGTTGCGGCGATATCGGCGCCGGTGTAGGTTTCAAGGATATTCGTACGGGCGATACGTTGTGCGACGAAGCACATCCGATTACGCTCGAATCGATTGATTTCCCGGATCCGGTTATCGGGGTGGCTGTGGAGCCGAAAACCCAGAAGGATTTGGATAAATTGGGTATCGGATTGGCTAAGCTGGCAGAAGAAGATCCGACATTCCGTGTTCAAACGAACGAAGAAACCGGACAAACGGTTATCAGCGGTATGGGTGAGCTTCACCTCGAAATCATCGTCGATCGGCTGCGCCGGGAATTTAAAGTGGAATGTAACCAGGGTCGTCCTCAGGTTTCTTATAAGGAAGCGATCACCAAACCGGTGGAATTGCGGGAAGTGTATAAGAAACAAACCGGTGGTCGCGGTAAATTTGCCGATATGATTGTTCGGGTAGAGCCTGCCGATGCCGATTTCGAAGGCGATTTGCAATTCGTTGACGAAGTGAAGGGCGGTAACATACCGAAAGAATATATTCCTTCCATTCAGAAGGGTTTCCAGAAAGCGATGAAGAACGGTGTGCTGGCCGGTTATCCGTTGGATAAACTGAAAGTAACCGTAATCGACGGTTCTTATCATCCGGTCGACTCCGATCAACTCTCGTTCGAGATATGTGCGGTGCAAGCTTTCAAGAATGCTTCTGAAAAAGCAGCTCCGGTATTGATGGAACCGATTATGAAAATCGAAGTGGTTACTCCGGAAGAAAGTATGGGTGATGTTATTTCCGACTTGAACAAACGTCGCGGACAGGTTGAAGGTATGGAAACGAACCGTTCGGGTGCCCGTGTGGTAAAAGCGAAAGCTCCGTTGTCGGAAATGTTCGGTTATGTAACGGCACTGCGTACCATTACTTCGGGTCGTGCAACTTCGACCATGTCGTTCTCTCATTATGCAGAGGTATCTTCTTCGATTGCCAAACAGGTATTGACAGAAGTAAAAGGCCGTGTGGATTTGATCAAATAATTTAGAAACATATAAAATAAATATGAGCCAAAAGATCAGAATTAAACTGAAGTCATACGACTACACGCTGGTTGATAAATCGGCAGAAAAGATCGTTAAGACTGTGAAGGCAACCGGTGCCGTGGTTAGCGGCCCGATACCTCTTCCTACGCACAAGCGTATCTTTACTGTAAACCGTTCGACTTTTGTTAATAAAAAGTCGCGCGAACAGTTCGAACTCTCTTCTTATAAGAGATTGATCGATATTTACAGCTCGACTGCAAAAACAGTGGATGCTTTGATGAAGCTGGAATTGCCGAGCGGGGTGGAAGTTGAAATTAAAGTGTGAGTTATTTAAATTTTAAGTGAAATGCCAGGATTATTAGGAAAAAAAATCGGAATGACATCCGTTTTCAGTGCCGATGGTAAAAATCTGCCATGCACTGTTATCGAAGTTGGTCCTTGTGTGGTTACACAAATCAAAACTGCTGAAAAAGATGGTTACGACGCTATCCAGGTAGGTTTCGAAGACAAAAAAGAGAAACATACTACCAAACCGGAAATGGGTCATTTCCAGAAAGCAGGTGTAACGCCCAAGCGACACTTGGCCGAGTTCAAAGGTTTTGAAAGCGAATACAAATTGGGCGATGTTATCACGGTCGATTTGTTTGACGGAGCATCTTTCGTAGATGTAATCGGAACATCGAAAGGTAAAGGGTACCAAGGTGTAGTAAAACGTCATGGATTCGGGGGCGTAGGACAGTCTACTCACGGTCAGCACAACCGTTTGCGTGCTCCGGGTTCTGTAGGTGCTTGTTCGTATCCTGCGAAAGTGTTCAAAGGAATGCGTATGGCCGGACAAATGGGGAACGAAAGAGTTACTGTTCAAAACTTGCAAGTGATCAAGGTAATGCCGGAACACAATCTTTTATTGATCAAAGGATCTGTTCCTGGTGCAAAAGGTTCAATCTTATTAATTGAAAAATAATGGAACTGAGCGTATATAATATTAAAGGTGAAGATACCGGCAAGAAGGTAACTTTGAACGATGCTGTTTTCGGCATTGAACCCAATGATCATGCTATTTACCTGGATGTGAAACAGTATATGGCAAACCAACGTCAGGGTACTCACAAAGCGAAGGAAAGAAGTGAAGTTTCGGGTAGTACACGTAAGCTGATCCGCCAGAAAGGCGGAGGCGGTGCACGCCGTGGCGACATCAATTCTCCCGTTTTGGTCGGAGGCGGACGCGTATTCGGTCCGAGACCGAGAAATTACGGGTTCAAATTGAACAAAAAGGTAAAAGGGTTGGCTCGTAAATCTGCTTTATCGTATAAGGCGAAAAACGATGCTATCATCGTAGTAGAAGATTTCTCGTTGGAAGCTCCAAAAACAAAAGATTTTGTAGCTATCACAAAAAACTTGAAAGTCGCTGATAAAAAGCTACTTTTAGTTTTACCGGAGAAGAATAATTTTGTATATTTGTCGGCTCGTAATTTGAAAAAGGCAAATATAATAACTGCCTCTGAATTAAACACATACAAGGTGATTGACGCTGCAAGTATTGTGTTGACCGAAAGTTCGGTGGCTGCTATTGAAAATCTTTTTAACGCATAAGGAGGCTGAATAATGGGAATTATTATCAAACCTATAGTAACAGAGAAACTGACGGCTATTACGGAAAAAATGCCTAATCGTTTCGGTTTTCGTGTTTCTCCGGATGCCAACAAGTTACAGATTAAGAAGGCGGTAGAAGATATGTATAATGTAACCGTTGTTGATGTCAACACGATTAATTATGCTGGAAAATCAAAAAGCCGGTACACCAAATCGGGTGTGATTAACGGCAAACAGGCTGCTTATAAGAAGGCTATCGTAACGTTGAAAGAAGGCGAAACAATTGATTTCTTTAGTAATATCTAATATAGAAGATGGGAATACGTAAATTAAAGCCCACGACACCGGGGCAGAGACACAAAGTTATTGGTGCATTTGATAAAATCACTGCAAGTACACCAGAGAAGTCTCTTGTAGTAGGTAAAAAAAGTACTGGTGGCCGTAATAACACCGGAAAAATGACCGTACGCTATATCGGTGGCGGTCATAAGCAAAAGTACAGAATTATCGACTTCAAGAGAAATAAAGATGGCATTCCTGCAACAGTAAAGTCTATCGAATACGATCCGAATCGTACTTCGCGTATCGCTTTGTTGTATTACGCCGACGGAGCAAAAAGTTATATTATTGCTCCGAACGGGTTGGAAGTTGGCCAAACAGTGATGTCGGGAAGCGAAGCCGCTCCTGAAATCGGTAATACGTTACCGTTAGTCAATATCCCTGTAGGTACGATTGTTCATAATATCGAACTGCGTCCGGGACAGGGTGCGAAATTAGTACGTTCAGCAGGTGCTTTCGCCCAGTTGACTTCGAGAGAAGGAAGCTATGCGATTATTAAAATGCCTTCTGGCGAAACCAGAAAGATTCTTTCAGCTTGTAAAGCTACTGTAGGTAGTGTAGGTAACTCAGACCATGGTCTTGAAAAATCAGGTAAAGCCGGTCGGTCGAGATGGCTCGGTCGTCGTCCCCGTAACCGCGGTGTTGTAATGAACCCGGTTGATCACCCGATGGGTGGTGGTGAAGGACGTGCTTCGGG
>DBGBSM010000011.1:0-2866 GCA_048468815.1 Parabacteroides sp. | reverse complement strand
TACCGAGGTAAAGCCTGTTCGCGCAGTAAGCGATTATCAGTTTTGGGATATGGCTTCTTACGGGCCTATCGTGCTCGATGAGCCTGCCAAGAAGTATTACCTGTATGCCAAGTGTAGTAAAGATAACCAAACCGGAAGTTTCCTGCCGAGTGAAAAGGCTATCGGTATGGAGCAGGTTGCCGGTTATTATCACTTTTTAGTCGGGATTCTAAACAGCGAGCATGAGGGTGATAGGAGTTTTGCTCCGCTGTATGGTTATACCGAAATACTTCCGGGGCAGATAACCACAGATTGCATTAAGTCGGCGGATGGGAATACTTATTTTGATTTGGCGCGTAATACGATTGCCGGGAACATCCGTTTTATTTCATCGGACGGGAGTGTAAAAAATGTTGCTGATACGGATACGCTTGCTTCTGAAGCAAAAGATAAAGTAGCACAAGGTTTGGGGTATGTTAATTATGAGGCTTTAGAAGCAGCAGCACGGACTGCTAACACTATTGTTGACGGGGGGCGTATTCGGACATCCCTTATAGATGCAGAAAGTATATTTACCGCTTCACTACTTGCCAAATTAATTCAAACAACCGCTTTGGTAGCAGAGCATTTTGATTTAAGGAGTGGTTCAGTCGGTGGTTTCTCCATTGCGAACGGGCGTATTGGTTCAGAAGCAACAGGCAAGGGTAAAGAAGGTGAATTATCTATTTCTGGGGATTTAATTCGGGTAGGAAATAGTAACAGTTCTGTCTTAATTGGCAGTGATGTGGTTCCGGCTACTGTAGGAGGAGCTTTTACTGGTGTTGCGAGAATTGTAAATAAGGTGCCAAATTACAGTAGTACTTATGGCTTCGATACTTCAAATTATGGATTGTTTATTGATGTATCAGGGGGAACGAAGAATTACGGATTAAAGTCGAATGCCCCATTGTTGGCTCCGGCCTATATTAATACCCAAATAGGATACATAACTTTTCGGCCTGGCAATTATAAAATAGATTTTACGCAGCACTCTGTTTTTGTAGTTAAAGCAACGCAAGATTTAAAAGTTATCTTACCAACCGAAACGGAGGTAGCTCAGATGTTTAGTCAGAAAACGCTTCCGGAAAATTTTGGCTTTGTTTTTACTTTATGTGCTGATCGTGGAACAGCCATTATTACAATCGATATGTATAATGGGGATGGTAACCTTGGTGGTATTCGTATGGCACAGGGCGATTCTGTACGGGTTTTAGGCTACAAGCATTCTTCCATTTTTCGTTATCAGATACTGAATTACGAAGGCTAACTTTTTGATACGAGCTTAACGTTAAAAAATAAGTTTGTGTATTGTATAAAGAACAGTAAGCAAATCAATAATAAAAATGAAGAATATAAGAATGGTAGCATTATTAGCCCTCCCAGTCACTCCTTTACTGGAATTATTCGAGCGTTACGTTTTCGGCGATTGGGAGTTTGTGCGCTGGTTGGTCGTGTTGATGTGCCTCGATACGTTTCTCGGTTTCGTTAAACATTGGTACCGGAGGGACGTGAGTAGCAAAGCGTGGGGGATGATTGTAAAGAAACTAATCGTTTATAGCTGCGTATTGGTACTCTCGCATGTGATGAGTAACTTTGCGATAGTGGGTAATGCGGTAGAAAGTTTTATCTGGTTCCGGTACTTCGCCTGTTCCGCCCTGATGGTTCGGGAGGCGTTAAGTATAATCGAAAACGTAGAAGAGATTTGCCCGGGCTTTTTCCCGAAAGCGATTATTACCAAGTTAAGAGAGTTCGACAGTATAAACGGAAATAAATTGGAAAAGGAATGAAGGTAATGATTGACAATGGCCACGGCGAGAATACGCCGGGCAAACGTTCGCCGGACGGACGGTTAAGAGAGTATGCATATTGCCGGGAGATTGCCGGCCGGGTAGTAACCGAATTAAAAAAGAAAGGCATCGACGCCGACCGGATTGTGCCGGAGGAAACCGATATTTCCCTGAAAGAACGTTGCCGGCGGGCAAATGAGATTTACAAGGCATCCGGGCGGCAGGCAATTCTGGTTTCTTTGCATTGTAATGCGGCCGGCAGCGGCGCCACTTGGATGAATGCGCGGGGCTGGAGCGTATTCGTAAGCAAGAACACTTCTGCGAATAGCAAACGCTTGGCTTCCTGCTTGACAAAAGTTGCCGATGCAAAAAGAGTAACAGTTCGCCGTCCTTTGCCCGGGCAGGATTACTGGTGCGAGAATCTCGCCATCTGTCGCGATACACTCTGCCCGGCAATCTTGGTTGAAAACTTCTTTCAGGATAACCGGGAAGATGTGGAATTTCTATTGTCGGAAGCAGGGAAACAGTGCGTAACGGATATTTGCGTAAAAGGAGTCGCGGATTACATCGGAAACAGCGATACGTAATGCAAACAAACAAAGTCGTGCTATTTGTCGTCGTTTCCGTAATACTTCTCTCGCTTTTAGGATGTAAGAGCCGGATACAGTACGTCCCGGTCGAATCCGTCCGCACCGAGTATAAAGACCGGTTGCAGCGGGATAGTATTTACGTGCAAGACTCCGTATACATCAGGGATAAAGGCGATACGGTTTTCGTCGACCGGTGGCGGTACGTATATCGGGATAAGCAGGTAACGGATACGTTGCTGGTAAACGATACCATCCGGGTTCCTTACCCGATAGAAAAACAGCTTACCCGGTGGCAACAAACTAAGATGGATGTCGGGGGCTGGGCGATAGGGGTACTGTCCGGCGTTGTTATACTTGGGGTCGGGTATGTGGTTAGATGGCTGATAAGAAAAAGAAAGTAATTCGTTCTATATCGTGTTAGGCCGTTCTGTCTGGGAAGATGGATTATTAATGAAAAAAGCAGGAGGATAA
>DBGBSM010000010.1:0-2482 GCA_048468815.1 Parabacteroides sp. | reverse complement strand
CAAATATACATAATATGTAAGGATTCCTTACATTTGTAATGAAAAATTGAAACGAAGGTAGGGGCTGTCTCGGCATAACCAAACAAGTTTGTTTCTGTTCTCGGTTTGCACTATCTTTGTTTCCCGAAGAATCGAAGATAGGTTGCACTTCAGCGTAAACGAGCAAGCTCATTTCTGCGTTCGGTTTGCACTATCTTATGTTTCCCGAATTAATTAAAACAGCCCATATGAATCCGTTAGATATAATCCGCACCCATTACGATCCCGATAGCGATTGTTATGCCATTTTGCTCGCCCACAGCCGGGATGTGGCCGATAAAGCGCTGGAAATAGCCCGTATGCACCCCGAAATGAACCTCGATTTGCCGTTTATCGAAGAAGCGGCGTTGCTGCACGACCTCGGAATCGTGTATACCGATGCGCCGGATATCGATTGCCACGGCATGGCCGATTACATTTGCCACGGCTATTTAGGCGCCGAAATTCTGCGGAAAGCCAGTTTCCCGCGGCATGCCCGCGTATGCGAGCGCCACACCGGAACCGGGCTTTCGCTGCGCGATATCGAAGCGCGTGGGTTACCTGTTCCTCATCGAGATATGCGGCCGGAAACCCTCGAGGAACAATTGATTTGCTTCGCCGACAAATTCTTTTCCAAAACCAAGCTGCATAAAGAAAAACCGGTCGAAAAGATACGGGCCGGACTGGCCCGGTACGGAACCGAGTCGGTTGCCCGGTTCGATAACTGGCATAAACTCTTTTTAGGGGAATAAAACACCCATTATAGGCCAAATTGTTATACATTTGCGAGCTAAAACTGCAAAGTCGAACTGAATGTTTTTAAAAAATAATGCCATTATCACGCTCCTCTTCACTCTTTTGGGGATTATCCAGCTGCACGCGCAACAACCGGAGCAGTCTGTATTTCCCAAGGTGAGCCTGGAGGAAAACGTTTTGTTCCAAAACGACTCGCTGGTAATGAGCGCCGACTCCATAGCCATCGCTCCGGATACCATCGTGGTGGTAACCGATACCGTTCGCCGCTCCCAGAACGCCCTGGATGCTCCGGTAGCCTATCAGGCGAAAGACTCCATCCTGATGACGGCAGGCAATATGGCTTATCTGTACGGCGAGGGCAACGTAAAATACGAACAGATAGAGCTTCAGTCCGAAGAAATCACGCTCAGCCTCGACAGCAGTTTGGTTTTTGCCAAGTTCGGCCTCGACTCGGTAGGCGAGGAATTCGGTTATCCGTTGTTCAAAGACGGCGACCAGGAGTACGAAGCCAAAACCATGCGCTACAATTTCAAAACCAAGAAAGGATACATTACCGACGTGATTACCCAGCAGGGCGAAGGGTATGTAACCGCCGGCCAGACCAAAAAGCTGGAAAACGACGATATGTTTATGCTGGGCGGCAAGTATACTACCTGCGATAACCACGAGCATCCCCACTTTTATATCCAGTTGACCAAGGCGAAGGTGCGTCCGAAAAAGAATATCGTAACCGGTCCCGCTTACCTGGTGCTCGAAGACGTGCCGCTGCCGTTAGGGCTTCCGTTCGGTTTCTTCCCTTTCTCGAGCACGTATTCTTCCGGGGTTATTTTTCCTACGTTCGGCGAAGAGTCGGCGAGGGGCTTCTTCCTGCGCGACGGAGGATATTATTTCGCGTTGAGCGATTACATCGACCTGGCGCTTACCGGC
This sequence comes from Parabacteroides sp., assembly GCA_048468815.1. Classification (GTDB taxonomy): domain Bacteria; phylum Bacteroidota; class Bacteroidia; order Bacteroidales; family Tannerellaceae; genus Parabacteroides_B. Next base: position 781 of record DBGBSM010000010.1, on the reverse strand, counting down.
GAAATCTACACCAAAGGTTCGTGGGGGCTGCAAGCGCGTTCCAGCTATAAAAAGCGGTATAAATTCTCCGGAAATTTCAATATCGCTTACCTGATAACCAAGTTGGGCGACAAGGGATTGCCGGATTACAGCAAAACGAAAGACTTCAAGATTACCTGGACGCATACGCAAGACCCGAAAGCCAACCCGTACCGTACCTTCTCGGCCAGTGTGAACTTCGGGTCTACCTCGTACGACCGCAACCAGATCAACAACTTGTATAATTACGCCAACACGAACAATACGAAAGCGTCGACCGTCAATATCACCCAACGTTTCCCGAATTTCCCGTTGTCGTTGTCGGCCAATATGAGCATTACACAGCGTACGCAAGACTCGTCGATTAACGTTACCTTGCCTTCGCTTACGATTGCGCTTACCCGTATTTATCCTTTCAAACGGAAGAGCGCCGTGGGGAAAGAACGCTGGTACGAGAAAATTTCGTTCCAGTACAACGGCGAGCTCCGGAACTCGATCAATACGAAAGACAGCTTGTTGTTCAAGTCGAACCTGATTAAAGACTGGCAGAACGGGATGAATCACTCGATAGCCGTGTCGTCTACGTTCAACGTGTTGAAGTACCTGAATATCTCGCCTACCGTAAATTACCGCGAACGGTGGCTCACCCACCAGGTGCACCAGCAGATCGACCCCGAAACGAAACGGCTTACGCCCCGCGATACCGTGTGGGGGTTCAACCGGATTTACGATTACGACGCCTCGGTTTCGTTGTCGACCACGT
>DBGBSM010000009.1:0-7298 GCA_048468815.1 Parabacteroides sp. | reverse complement strand
AGCCATCCCGGCACGGAAAATCAAGGTGGTGAAGAACATTGCCCACGGCCGCCCGGCGGCGGACAGCAAGCAAACGGGCGCGTTCCGGTTCGGCGTTTATCCGGAAGGAGGAAATTTGGTGGCGGGGTTGCCTGCCCGGGTGGCCTTCAAGGCGACCGACGGCCGGGGCTATCCTGTAAAGGCCGAAGGAACGTTGTATGCAGGCGAAACGCCTGTGGCCACCTTCGAAAGCGCCCACGACGGTATGGGGTGCTTCGTCTTTACGCCGGCAGCCGGCCGAACCTACCGCATCGAACTGACAAACGGCTCCACCTGCCCGCTGCCGGAAATATACCCGGAGGGAATGACGTTGCAGTTGGCTCGCCGGGATACCGCCGGGCTGGAGTTCGCCGTAGCGCAAACCGCCGGACTGCCCGCCCGGGAGATTTACCTGCTGGGACAAATGCGGGGGCTGGTGTGTTGTGTGGCGAAAGGGACGTTGCGCGACAGCCTGAAGATACGCATCCCGGCAGCGGAATTTCCGTATCAGGGCATCGCCGGGTTTACTTTGTTCGACGAGACGCTGCAACCCGTTGCGGAACGGCTGGCGTATTTACACCCGCAAAAGAAGCTGCACATCCGCATCGAGCCGGATAAAAACAGCTACGGGTTGCGCGAAAAGGCCACATTAAAAATACGGGTAACAGACGGCGAAGGCAAGCCGGTGCGGGCGAATCTGGGTATCAACGTATTCGACCAAGCCTACCAGAACCCGGCCGACCCGGTGAATCTGCTTTCGTATTGTTACCTGTCGTCACAGATACGGGGCGTCGTGCACAACCCGGCTTATTACTTCGACGAAGAGCAGGCCGACCGGATACGGGCGCTGGACTTGCTGCTGCTGACGCAAGGCTGGCGGCGGTACGTATGGGACGTCTCCTCTCCTGCCGGGCGAGGCGAACCGTTTCTGACGGACGAGATACGGGGCGTACAACGGATAGGAAGCAAGAAGAAGAGCAAGGAAACGCAGCGCTCGGAACAACTGATTCAGGTATCGGGTGCGGAAGGGAACTCGGCCTTTATCTGGGCCGACTCGACAGGATGTTTCACGGTGGATACGGAACAGATGAAGGAGCTGCGGGGCGGCTACGTATACCTGAAGCCGATGTTATCGGAAGAGTTCAAGCCCAAACTGGAAATCACGGATTACTTTCCGTCCATCGACAGCCTGCGGAAAAGCAAGCCGGCCCGGTACCCGGTTATGGATTTGTCGCTAACCGGAAACGAGCAGGTGCTGGACAGGCCGGTGGTAAGCAACGACAGTACGATTCTGCTCGACGAGGTGGTGGTGAGCCGCAAAGCGCGCCGGCCGTTCCGCGACAAGTTCATGGGGCGGCTGGATAGCCTGATGCAAATGGACATCGGAATGCCGTGGGTATGTCCGGATGGCCACCTGGAGAATTACAAAGACGGGTATACGGTACACCACGACCCGCGCTACTGCCCGAACGCCACCATCGTTCCGTTGGAGAAACGGAGCAAACCGGTGGAGGGCAAAACCTACCGGATTATCAGGCCTAAATACTTCGACGGGGGTAAGTGGTTCATCGTGGAAGACGAGCAATACGTGGTTTACCACGGCCCGATATATTCCGAGGAAGAGATTCTGCGTCGCAACAACCTCTGGCGCACCAAAGGCTACTATGCCGCCCGCGAGTTTTACCAGCCCGACGAGGTCGACATGCAACTTTCTACCCCGGACGCGCGAAATACCCTGTTGTGGCAGCCTTCTGTCGTCACCGACGAAAAGGGTGAAGCGTCCGTTTCGTTCTACTGCTCCGACATCAACACCGGATTCGTAGGCGTAGCCGAGGGAACGGACGGCGCGGGGTTGCTCGGAACGGGGAAATGCGAGTTCCGGGTGGTAAGGACGCCGTAGCGCTGCCGTACAGTGACCCGACGCTGCGATAACAAAGTTAAAAACCGGTTGCCTGTAGGATTTCACGACCGCGTTCTTTATATTTGTCCGTTCACTGAAGAAAGCGCTATGAGAGCAGCTTTTCGCCTTTAATTCCCGATTCGCGACGAGTACCTTCCGGCTTTTGTTCCGGCCGGAAAAGAAAGGGCGCCTTTTGCCGGCGAACCAAGTGGTTTGCCGCCAGGAAAGTTAACCTTAAAGCAATACGACCGGTATGGACAGTTATCGCAATCAGTCTGCCGCTCCGGCCCCGGAGCAGAACGATGAAAAAGGATATAAGATTTTCATCAGCTACACCCATTGGGGCGACCCGGAAAAAAACGGAATAAGGCGCTATACACGCTGGCTCAACCTCTTTCCTATCCTCCGCCGGTACCTGAAAGCGCGGCGGCTGAACAACGCATTTGTATATTGCCACGACTATTTCGAAGCCTGCCGGCTGGAATCCGGCTTACGCTCGTTCAGCTTTCCACGGAAACTACGCAAGAAATACGGCATCGGTAAAAAACGGCCGGTTACGGTATTCCGCGACGAATCCGAACTCACCAACGGCGAACTGACCTCGTCGATACAAGACGCATTGCGCCGTACCGATTACCTCTTAGTAGTACATTCCCGCCACTCGCGCCAAAAGCCGTGGATCAGCAAAGAAATATCCTACTTCCTGGAAAGCGGGAAAAGCCCCGACCACTTGATTCACTGGGCTATCGACGGCAATCCGTTCATTTCGCTCACCACCAAGAAAACAGCCGGCTCCCAACCCGCGTTAACGGTTCATCCCGACGAGTGTATCCCTCCGGTCGTATTGCAGCTCTATCCCGATAAAGACCATACGTCGGTTGTTATCGACAAGAACGTAGAAAAACCGGCGAAAGGCTTCCATTATCGCCTCGACCGCGCCATCGGAGCCGCCTATAACCTGTCGCCTTCCGAGCTGCGAAGCATCGCATTCAGGCGCCGGTTACGCAACCTGGGCTGGTGGCTGCTCCTGCTGTTACTTATCGGCGTAGGCTGCACGGCCCGGTACTATCTGCATACGGACACGCGTTATTATGTCAATTACGTACCCCGGTACAACATACCCTACGGAATTACCGAAATCCGGAAAGACCGGACGCCGTATTACCAAACTCACGTCGTACTGCAAACGCGGGCGGGAAAGGTACGCCGGTACGAATTCCGGAATTACAAGGGCGAGCCGGCCGGCGACGACGAGGTGCTCGACCCGTCGTTCGGCGCCCTTATCGTGGAATTGGAGTACGACGACCGCACGGGGAAAGTAACCCAACTCAAATCGTTGGACGAAGACGGGGTATTGCAACAGGTTTTTACCGTTTACTCCGATTCGCTGATCGGACTCAACAAACAGAACGGCGAATTCGCTACCATGACTACGTTGGATAACAGTCAGAGCGATTTCAGCTATTTACGTATCCGGCGGAACGAACGGGGCGAAGTAATCCGGATGTATCCCCTTCCCGACAACCGGAGCGACATTACGGAAACCACGCCGTATGTCGAACTGGAACGGAACGAGCGGGGGCTGGTAACCCGGATAGACCAGTCGCATGCGAATCTTTTCCCCGGACACGACGACGCAGTGAATTACACGCTGGCGTATGCTCCCGACGGAAGCGTAGCTGCTATGGCGAACTTCAATGCCGCCGACGTACCGGTTTTAAAGGCCGACGGTACGCACCGCATCGTACTGAACGGGCAAGGCACCCGGCAACGCACCGTTTCATACTACGATACGGAAGGGAAACCGTGCTTAAACATACAAGGCATCTACAAGTTGATACAAACAGTTACAAAAGAAAACTCCGGGAAGCAATTCACGATGCGTACCTGGGCGTACGATACGGAAGGGCATCTGGCAAAGAATCCGTTAGGCGTGCACCGGATAGACGAATCGTGGAAAGCCGACCGCTCGCAAACCGCCATCCGCTATTTCGACGCCGACGGAAAAGCCGTTTCACAGGTAAACGGCTATCATACGGTTATTCTCCGGCAAACCGATACGCTTAAAACAATCGCTTATTACGATACGGCCGGCCGGCATACCTTGAACTTGGAAGAAGGGATAGCGATGGAACAGATTCGGTACGCCGGCAACCGGAGCGAAAAAACCTTTTACAACACCCGGCTCGAACGTTGTAACAGCATCACGGAAAATGCGGGTTGCATCGTGCAGGAAACCGACGAGGAGGGGAATATCGTTTACTACGCCACCTTTCTCCACACGATGGTACCGGCGTGGGTAGACAGTGAACCGCCGGTGAAACGTGTGCAATACGACAAAAAAGGGAATCGCATTGCTGTTTGGTATGAAAACGGATACGGCGACCCGGCATCGGGGCCGGACGGGTATTGCAAAAAAAAGCTGGTTTACGACGCCTACGGAAACATCTGCGAGTTAGCATTCGCCGATAGTACGGGCGCGGCTGTAAACGGAACAGCGGGTTACGCCCGGCTTAAGCGCACGTATAGCGACGACGGTCGCTGTATCGAAACGGCCTATTTCACTTCCGACGGCTCCTACCGGCAACCCGAGGCCGTGATACGGGAATATACGAACGGGAATAATAACGCGATCCGACGGGAATGGCGCGATTCGGCCGGTTGCCTTGCGATGAATCCCGCCGGATATGCAGTGGTAACGTTCGCTTACGACGCGACCGGCCGGCAAGATACATGCATCGCTTTCTACGATGAACAGGAAAAGCCCTGCTTAAACCGGGATGGATACCATACCCTCCGGAAAAGTTACGACCTCTGGGGCAACGAAATTATGAGTTGTTACCGGGATACGGCTTCCCGCCCGGTAGTAACCGACGGTTATTCGCTGCACCGTAACCGGTACGACGAACTGGGGCGCCTTACGCAATCGGAATCGGTTAACGAGCTGACGCACGAAAGCGAAGAACTGCGAATCCGCTACGCGCCCGACGGGATAGACTCGGAGTCTACCTTGCTCGAAAACGGAAAAGTAACCCGCAGAACAGAAACACGTACCGATATACCGAACCATACGCTTACTCTTTTCGTAAACGACGCGGCCGGGAATCCCACCCGGGAACCGGGAGTAGCGGCTTCGACGGAGGTGATTCGCTGGCCTTCGAACCAGATACGGCAGGTTACTTTCCGGGACGGCACGGGACACTTGATGATACCGGAAGAACGCACTTTCGCACAGATGATAAATACCGAACCGTTCGTTTATTATTTCTTTAATGCCGACTCAGTGGTAAGCAGCATCGAGTACGGCTCGTTCAGCGAAGAGATGGAAATAATCCGGCCTGTCACGCTAAAAGGCGTATCCAAGCAAAAGTTCAGTTATGGCAAAGGTTGGGAAACCGTATGCAACTACAACGAAGCCGACTCGGTTTGCCTGAACGAAGAAGGATACGCTTATAAAACCGTCTATCGGGATAAAAAAGGAAATCTGCTGGCGCTACGGTATTTCGATACGGAGTACCGGCCGTGCAACGCCCGTACCGAAGCCGGCTGTTTCGCTTCTATTTACCAGCAATACGGCCCGGATGGCTTAGTTTCCGAATATGGTTATCGCGACGCGGATAATGAACCGGTCGATTGCGCACAAGGGTATAGCGTACAACAACTCATACATAGCTACGATAGTAACTACGTATGTTTTCGGTATGACAAAAACGGCTATCCCGTTTCCGTATCGAATGTAGCACGCAGGCAAGGGGAATGGCTGATAGGGCCGTTTTACGAAGGAGGATATGCCGAAGTAAAATACCGGTACGATTCGTTGAATCGGGTAGTGCATATCGGCTTTTATAAAAGCAACCGTATGCCCTTTACCGGAACGGAGGGCGCCGAACGAATCGTCCGATACTTGGGAAATACGTTTATTCCCCGGGTGATGGACACTTATACGGTAGAGCATACACTGCTGGATCGCTTGCACTTTACATTTCGCGACAGCGTGCTGGAATGCTACATGACGGACAACCGGGAGAACCGGATCCCCATTCTTTTTACCGGTTTGCTAAATGCCTATAACTGCCCCGACTCTTACGACAAATTGCAATACAAACAGGTAAAGGAAGCGGAAGAAGTTACCTGCATGATTTACAATCCGGCAACGGGCTCGCACCATTCGGAACTGATACGGTTCGAAGCCGGCGAGGTGGTTTGCCAGGGTATCGATTCTACCGGACAGGTTACCCGGTTTCCGGAGATATTCCCCTCGCTCATGGAACCGTTGCTCGACAACCTTTATTTACGGAAACAGGCCCCCGGATAACGGTACGAACCGCAAATGGCGGCTCGTCGTACGCAAAAGGGTACGGCGAACCCACCGTTTTTCATCTTTTATCTAATGCTACATACTGCTGTTCTTCCACGATATTCTTGTATGCCGGCCGGATAATCCGTTTCCCTTCGAAGTTCAGCTCCTCGATACGGTGAGCGCACCAGCCCACGATACGCGCCATAGCGAACAAGGGAGTGTAAATCTCCTGCGGAAGCCCGATCATCTCGTACACGAAACCGGAGTAGAAATCCACGTTCGACGACACCCGTTTCCCGCCTTTCCCCTTGAAAGCCGAGAAGGTTTCTATCGCCCGCTCTTCCAGCAACTCGAGGAAATTGAACTCGTCTTCGCGCCCCTTTTCTTTCGCCAGGTCGCGCGCCAGGTCTTTCAGCAGTACCGCACGCGGATCGGAAATCGTATATACGGCGTGACCGATACCGTAAATAAGCCCTTTCTTATCGTACACCTCCTTATTCAGCATCCGCGTAAAATACGCATCGATTTCCTTCGTATCCTTCCAGTTGTTGATGGCTTCTTTCAGGTGTTTGAACATATTCGCCACCGCAATATTCGCGCCCCCGTGCAGCGGACCCTTCAGCGAGCCGATACCCGCCGCAATCGACGAATACGTATCCGTACCGGTAGAGCTGGTTACACGCACCGTAAACGTAGAGTTGTTACCTCCGCCGTGCTCGGCCTGCAGCACCAGCAGCAAATCGAGCGTTCGCGCGTCGAGTTCGGTATATTCCCGTTTCAGCATATACAGGAAGTTCTCGGCCACCGACAGCTTGTCCTGCGGGTGCCGGATATGCAGCGAGCGTCCCTGCGTACTGTGGCGCAGGATATTGTAGGCATAGGCGATGATAGTAGGGAAACGCGAAATCAGCTCGATGGACTGGCGCATCAGGTTGTCGCGCGAGGTATCGTCGGGATTCTCGTCGAACGTATACATTTCCAATACGCACCGGGCGAGGATATTCATGATATTCTGCCCCTCGAGGTCGATGATGTTCATCTTGGTTTTCTGGCTCAACGGCATGTTATCCGAGATAATCC
>DBGBSM010000008.1:0-5410 GCA_048468815.1 Parabacteroides sp. | reverse complement strand
GTCGAGATAGCGCAAACCGGATGCAGAAGCATGCTTTACTCGATGATGCCGAGACTGCGCCTATCTCTGTTTCTTTTTTGCAAAAATAGTACAAACCGGGCTAACATACAAACACGCCCGGTTCTGCCTGATGCACCTTTTCGCTGATTTTCCGAAGCAAAAATAAGAAAACCCGGTATCCGTTACCTACCTTAATTATCCATTTAACCGGTACTAATCATACGAAAAGGTGATTTTTTGGTAAAATACGGGATAAAATAACCGGAATAATACACAAAGGCACCGAGACACGGCTCCGCATCTTTCGCGATGCGTATGCCGCACTCCGTGCCCCGGTGTCCGGGCCGGTCGTTAGCTGCGATAAAACAGGTACAGACAAACCCGGTAGATGTGCCGGTTAGTTAATCCAACCGTCGTTTTGCGTAATGTTCGGATTCCGTTCGCACTCGGTGGAAGGAATCGCCCAGGTATAAATATAATCGCCTTTCCACGCGTACACATTCACCACTTCGCCCCAGATTTGCTTCGAGCCGTTTCCGGTAAAGCAAACCTTTTCTTTCAGCGTTTTCCAGCGCATCTCATCGTAAGGATTGATGCCTTCGATGGGGAATTCCCAGCGACGCTCGTTGCGGATGCGTTCGCGCAGGTTATCCTGTCCGCTCACATACGTAGGCAGCGACGGGTCCGTATTCTGCAACGGCGCCACCCCGGCCCGGTTCCGTACGGAGTTCACCAAGTCGATGGCCTCGGTATCGAACCGCTGCTCGTTAATCGCTTCGGCCAGCATCAGCACCACATCGGCATACCGGATTAACGGGTAATCGACGGGGCCGTACTCCCGGTTCAATTGTTCCGACGCGCCCTCGGCCACGAACTTGCGATACAAATAATAAAAGAACGTTTGCGAATCGGTTCGCAAATCGTAGGGTTCTACTTCGTCGGAAGGAGCGCACGGCCAGCGTAACGTATACGTGTGGTCGGTAGAACCGATGGCTCCTTTGTATTGTGCATACGGGGTGATAACGGTTTGCTCTAACCGCGGGTCGCGATTATCGTATGCCCGGCGCAGTCGCGCTTCGTTGCCTTGCGGGAGATACAACTCCATTTTGGCGCCGGCTTTGGCGGCGTTTTTGAATCCGATACGCAGTTTTTCCTTGAACTCGTCCGAAAAATCTTCATATCCGTTGCCTACGGTATCGCGCAGGAAGAATACGATTCGCTCTTTGGGCGTCATCGAATTATAGCCGGGCAGGAAATCGTTCCAATCGAAGGGCGTACCGTCGCGGCATTCGTACGACTCCACGAAATCGGGATGCGGCAGGTAACTGTTCCAGCACGAGCCGAACGAAACCCGCGAGCCCAACCAGAACTGCGTTTTGGAGCCGTAATCCTGTACGCCGATGTTCTGCTCCGAAAAAATCATTTCGTCGGATTGCTCGTTGGCTTCCTTAAATAGTTGTTTATACGAGCCCTGGAACAAGGAAAAGCCCAGTTTGCCCACCTGCCTGAAATCGGCTTCGGCGTTTTTGTAATCCTGCATCCACATATAGGTTTGTCCGCGCAACGCATAGGCCGCTCCTTTGGTGACACGTCCGTAATCGGCATCTTTTGCGGCATACTTGGCCGGCAGATTCGCGCTGTTGATGCAATCGGTCAAATCGTTGATAATAGCTTGCCAAACGGCAGCGGCCGATTCGCGGCCTCGGGTGCATTCGGAATCTTCTACCGGTTCGAGGTATAAAGGAACGCCCTGGAATACTCGGTTCAACCGGAAATAATAATACGCCCGGAGGAATTTGCATTCGGCCGTAAGCCGTTCGATTTTCGCCGCGTCCATCGGCACTTTATTCAAATTGGCAATCGCGTCGTTGGCTCGGCTGACGCCTTCGTAAAATTCTTTCCAGGAATTGGAAAAAAGGTCGTACCCGGCGGTAGCCGTACCGCTCAACAACGGTTGCGCGTCGCGCCCTTGCCCGGTAAACCCGAATGCATCGTGTACGAACAACTCATGCGCTACCCGGGCTTGGCGCAAGGCGGCGTATACGCCGTTCACGCCCATATCGGCCAGGCTTTCGTTGGTCCACATACTTTCCGTGGCCACCTTATCGTACGGATTGGTATCCAGCAAATCGGACTGGCAGGCGGTTAAAAGCAGCGCCGAAGCCGAAATAAATGCAATTTTATGAATCAGTTTCATCGTTCTGTCCTTTCTTTAGAATGTTACATTGATACCGGCGGCAAACTGGCGGAGCGAGGGATAATTGGTGGTAGCGCCCATTTCCGGGTCCTGGCCGGGATAAGAAGTAATGGTAAACAGGTTTTCGCCGGAGAGATAAACCCGTACCTGTTCGGTGAATATTTTCTTCGCGAGGGGCGCCGGCAACGTGTAACCGATAGTGAGATTCTTCAGCTTGAGATACGAACCGTTATACAGGTAAAAATTACTGTTTTGACGGCTTTGCTTGTTGTCGTCGGCCACCAGCCGCGGAAAATAACCGTTCTGGTTGGTACGCACGTCGGACGGGTTTTCCGGGTCGTAGAAATAATGGTCGCCGGCCACCCGCTCGGAAACGGCAAACCCGTTCCGAATCGCCACACTGTTATACGGGTCTTCTTCCCAATACAGGTAAAACCCGGCATTCCCGGCCCATAACAGGCTGATGTCGAAATCGCGCCAGGCGGCATTCATATTCAAACCGTAGGTAAACTTAGGCATCGCCGACTTTTTCTGGAACGTACGGTCGTACGAGCTGCCGTAAATGCCATCGCCGTTCTCGTCGGCATAAATCAAATCGCCGTAATAGATTTTCGATTTGCCGATAGCGTCGTCGGGCTGGAACTTGTACCCCGCATCCTTCATAGCTTTCAACCACTCCATATCTTGTTCGGTACGAATCATTCCGTCTTTCGGGCCGCCGTTGATATCGACCGTACCGTCGCTGTTAAAATACGTAGCGTTGCCGGAATAGGTATTCAGCAAATAATACTCCTTGATGGGATGTCCTTCGAGGATGCGGGTGCGGTCGCTGTCTTTCGAAACGGATACGTCGCCGATATTCGACTGGTACACCTGCTTACCGTCTTTTTCTACCCAGCCGGCTTGGAACGCACCTAAATACTTGGTTACTTCGTTGTGATTGTACGAAAAGTTGCCGGAAAGCGAATAGGTAACTTCGCCTATTTTATCGCGCCAGCCCAGCGTAAGTTCCACGCCCCGGTTGGTTACTTCGGCCGTATTCTCGGTAGGCGGGGTTTTGGAGCCCATCGTGAGATGGAGGTTCGGCGTGGTAAGGATTCCGTCGGTTACCTTGCTGTAATAGTCGATTTCGGCCGTCAGCCGGTTGTCGAGCAACGAGGCGTCCAGCCCGATGTCGGTAACCGACGTGGCTTCCCATTCCAACCGTGAGTTGCCTAACTTGGTTTGCGCCAAACCGGTTACCTGGATACCGTTGAACGAATACCGCGTGGTAGCGTAGGTGGCCTGATAGCCGTAATAATCCTGGTAGCCGTCTTTATCGGTAATCCGGTTATTTCCCAGTTTCCCCCACGAGCCGCGTATTTTCAGGTTGTCGAGCCATCCGCGACTCGCTTCCATAAACGATTCTTCGCTGATACGCCATCCGGCCGAAAACGAGGGGAACAACCCCCAGCGACGGTCGCTGGCAAAACGGGAAGAACCGTCGTACCGGAAATTGGCCTCGAAAAGGTAACGCGATTTATAAGCGTAATTCAGCCGGCCGAAGAACGAGCGCAACGCCTGGTCTTTGGCATCGCCGGTGCTCGACGTCATCAACGTGGCCGAGCCGGGAGTATAAATACTGGAGTCGATCAACCCTTTCTTTACCTGTTGATGCTGGTATTGCTTGTAATAATACTCGTTGTATCCCAGCAATACACCCAGGTCGTGGTCGTTGGCGAAGGTTTTATTGTACCGCAACAAGTTTTCGATGGTGTAAGTTTCTTCGGCATACGATTTCCAGGTGGTCGACATCTGGTCGGGTTTCGTACCGGGGCTTTTAATCGATCCGTCGCTAAAGGTGTACCGGTCGATAGGCACATCGTGCTTGTTATACTCGTCGAACCGGCGGGCATAGTTGAAGTTAAAGTCCCAGCTCAGCCCTTCCATGAACTGGATTTTGCTGTACATCGTGGTATTGAAACGCGACGAGCGGTCTTTCCCGTCGAGCCATTTCATATAAATCCAGGGATTGTTAGCTGTGGAACTTTCCTCGGGTGCTTCGGGATAACCTAATTTACCGTCGTACATGCCGATAAGTCCCGGGGTGGTTTGGCGAATGAAGTTCAGCATACCGGTATCGCTGTAATTTCCGATAGACTTGTCGTTCATAATGGCATACGTACGCGTGCCTACCGTCAGCCACTTGGTTACGTTGGCTTCCACGTTGGCGCGCATCGTGTAACGTTTCAGGCCGGTAGATGCTACCAGGCCAGGGTTATCCATATAACCGGCCGACAACAGGAAAACGATTTTGTCGCTGCCGCCGCTTACCGAAACTACATGGTCTTGTACGAGATGGCTTTCGTACATTTCCTTGTTCCAGTCGGTATTCGGATAGGCCAGCCAGTTGGGAACGCCGTTGGCCGTCAGGCCGTCGGGGTCGGCATTCGCCGCTTCCCATGCTGCGATGGTGCTTTCGTTAAACACCGGTGCCAGGCCGCTGTTGGTATGGCCTTCGTTGATATAACGCATGTGCGAGGGATAATCGGTTATAAAATCGAGCAGGTTCGACGGTTTGGCGATCGAAAATGTTCCGGAATACGAAACATGGATTTTATCCCGGTTGCCTTTTTTCGTGGTAATCAGGATAACGCCGTTGGCGGCCCGCGACCCATAAATGGCGGCCGATGCAGCGTCTTTCAATACGGAAATGGTTTCGACGTCGTTCGGATTAACGGCATCCATTGTGCCTTCCATACCGTCGACCAGAATCAACGGGCCGGAACTGTTCAACGTTCCGGTACCGCGAATCAGGATGTCGGCACCGTCTTTACCAGGGTCGCCCTTGGTTTGCTTTACTTGTAAGCCAGCCGACAAACCGCCTAATGCGTTAGATACGTTCGTTAACGGCCGGTTCCGGGCTTGTTCGGAAAAATCGACAGTAGCTACGGCTCCGGTGAGGTTTACTTTTTTCTGTACCCCGTAGCCTACCACCACTACCTCGTCTAATACTTCGGAATCTTCCGCCAGGTTGATATTCACGGCGCTTCTGCCTTTTACCGGAATTTCCTGGCTTTTATAGCCGATATAACTGATTACCAACACGGCATTATCGGTCGCTTCCAACGTATACCGGCCGTCGATATCGGTAATGGTTCCGTTAGTAGTTCCCTTCACTACTACGTTGGCTCCGATAACCGGTTCGCCGGTCTGGTCTTTTACGACCCCGGT
>DBGBSM010000007.1:0-1772 GCA_048468815.1 Parabacteroides sp. | reverse complement strand
ATATAACCCCGCCCCGGCATTCAGCAGCAACTCCACAAACCGCCTCTCCGCCATAACCCGCAATTCGAAGTTCAGCCAGCCCCTTACCTTCGTTTCTTCCGGCGTACCCGCTTTGATGGTGATGAGGCGCGATTTGAAAGGCAACCCTACCGGTACCGTTTCCATTAAAAGAAAAGCGCGTCGCGCCGTTTCTTCTTCGTAACAGGTGGCGATTTTGCTACGCCAGTTATACGTCAGGCTTTCGGTAAAACGCACATCCCCGGGCGAAAGGTAGTCGTATTTCCCGTCATCCTTCGGCATACCCGCTACGATTTGGGAAGTCGGTTTCAGTAGCGCGTTTACGATTTCGTTCTCCGGGTAGTGCGCCAACGGGTTCGGACAAGCTACAATCGATTTTACGGTAAAGCGGGCCCGTGTTTTTTTGTCCGCTATATCGATTTGTTCCGATTGGAATAAACCTTTGATAAAGTTCTCGGTCGTTTCGGGCAAATGAAACGAAATGCGGAACGAAAGCTCGTAACCCTGCATTTTCAATCGGTCGCCGACAATCCGGAAGGGACAGTTTATTTGGCCGAATGTGAAAAATTTAAATCCTTTTCCATAACCGGTTTGATGTAAAAAACGGGCATATTGTGCATTGCCCTTGGCGATAATGCGGTATAAAGCGGCCGATAACGGGTATTGGTAATTCACCGGAATGCACGGATTCGGTTCGATACTTTGTAGGGTCAGACAGAAATTCATAGGTGTTTGCTTTATTATCCTTCTGGATTCATGTTAAGCAAAGATAATTTATTTTTTGTGCAAAAAGATTTTGGGGGCCTGTTTTTTTAATAAAAAACGGAACGGCGGCATTACCGTACTATTTTATATATGAAAAAGGCAATTTAGCATCTTTCAAAGCATGATTCAGCTTCCTTTGAAAATCAGTTGAAGAGTTACGGCGACAAAAGAATCCGGCTTTTATTTTTCCGTTTCCATTGCGTTTCGGATACATCTGTTATAAAAGTTTTTATATCCGGAAACGGGATGCGTTTCCGTTACTTACTCGTTCGCCCGGTAACCCGTTGACCGGAATTGTGCCGGGTCGGTAAGTTTATCCAGCCCGGTATAGACCTTTCCGCTCGTTTGCACATTCCTTTTCGGGAAGCGGATTTCAGTTAATATCGGCGTGCATCGGTTCCGTGCCACCTTCACGAACCTTTTTTACGAAGCCAGTTTCAACCCTACGATTCCGATAATAATCAGCGAAGCGGACAATAACCGGGCGATACTCGCCGAATCGTGGAAAAAAACGATTCCGATAATCAGGGTGCCGGTTGCACCGATGCCCGTCCATACCGCATAGGCCGTACCTATCGGAATCGACTTTTGGGCGATAAACAACAACAGTCCGCTTACCCCCATGGATATAACCGCTAAAATAATAAACAACCCATGATATTTAGGCAGCCAGTTCGCCAGCTTGAACCCCAACGGCCAGCCTATTTCGAATAAACCGGCAAAAATCAGATATAACCAGGCCATACGTTCTTGTTTTTAAATGACAAACTTACGATTTTCCGGGAATTTTTCCGAAACGTTTGTCTTCCTTAAACAATTCGTAACGCAAAAAAGAGGTAAAACCGCCGGGTGTGCAGCGTGCGCTTGCCGGCTGATTTCCGGAACCCGTACTGAAATCGTCGAATATACAGCCAGAAAATCCTGTTTCATGCTACCAGGGCAAACGCATTAAAATCCTATCAAAAAGGAAGTAATATTAAATTATCCCC
>DBGBSM010000006.1:0-2269 GCA_048468815.1 Parabacteroides sp. | reverse complement strand
CCGCCAGATTCCCCAGCGTATTTTGCTTTTTATTATAAAATGTTAGCTTCATTCCCTGCTTTTACCAAAACCGGAACAAACAGCTTCATCACAAAAACAGTGTACCGGAATTATGTGCATGCACGGAAAACGACGCCTTACTTCATTATAAAACGTAGAAAATAAAATCCGGCTCATTAACTGTTCTTTATCCACTAAATTCATTACATTTGTATGTAGTTACCAGCTAACCGAGCAAATGAAAAAAATAGTTGCATTTCTCCTGTTCGTCTCTTTCATTCCAGCGTGCTATCCGAACACAAAAAGCGATACGACGGTACATACGCTTTACCGGTTGATGGAGCATAAAGACCGCTACATGGCCGAAAAGGAAAACAAGATTTTTCCCATTAAAAAAATGCTCGAAACACCCGGTATTACAGCCGGACAACTATACGACATCAACCGGTTGCTGTACGACGAATACAAAACTTACATTTCGGACTCGGCCATCTACTACGCCCGGCAAAACCTGCTTATCGCTGCTACGCTGGAGAATCCGGTTAAACGATACGAATCCGCGCTCGACTTAGTATCGTTATACACGATATCCGGCATGTACATCGAATCGGTGGAACTGTTGGGCGCGTTGAACAGCAAAGAGTTGCCCGGCCGGCTGGCGGTTAACTATTTCGACTGCTATAAGCAACTTTACAATTCCTATTCGCACAATAACCCGTATACACTCATCTATAAAGAAAAAAGCCAGTTATACCGGGATTCGCTGCTCTCGGCTTTAGACAAACAGTCGCATCACTATAAAATCGTATATGCCGAAAAACTGGACGACGAAAACCGGCTCGGCGAAGCGAAACGGCTATTACAAGAGTTGCTCGACAAGGCCGGAGGCGATACGCACGAAAAAGCGGTGGTAGCTTATGCGCTGGCCAATATTTACCGGAAAGAAGGCGATGTCGGCATGCAAAAACACTATTATGCCTTATCGGCTATCTGCGATATAAAAAATGCCATCAAGGAAAATGCCTCCATGCAAGCGCTGGCCTCCGTTTTATACGAAACCGGCGAAATAGAAAAAGCGTATGCCTGCATCAAATCTTCGATGGAAGACGCGATTTTTTGCAATGCCCGCTTGCGCACCTACGAAATATCGCAGATATTCCCGATTATCGACTCGGCTTACCAGGAAAATATAAGCAGGCAAAAAAGCGAACTGGTACGTTTCCTTATTCTGGTAAGTATTTTATCCCTTTTCCTGATTGCGGCGGTAGCGTACGTATATCGGCAGATGAAACGGGTGGCGCGTATCCGGAAAGAACTGTACCGCACCAACGTGAAACTGAATAAGCTGAATACCGATTTGCAGGATACGGTAACGCAACTGAACCGGGTAAACCGGGAACTTTCGAAGGTAAACACCGAGCTATCCGAAGCGAACCAGATAAAGGAGGCTTACATCGGGCACTTCCTCGATTTGTGTTCCACTTACATCGACAAACTGGAAAAATACCAACACGCATTAAATAAAAAGGCGATGGACAGGAAACTCGACGAGTTGTACAAAATGTTGAAGTCGCGCACCATGATCGACAACGAGCTAAAAGAACTGTATGACAATTTCGATAGCATTTTCCTACACTTGTATCCCGACTTCGTGGAAGAGTTCAACGCATTGCTGCAAGAAAAGGAAAGGTTCGTTTTAAAGCCGAACGAGTTGCTGAATGCCGAACTCCGGATATTCGCCCTAATCAGGCTCGGAATAACCGACAGCTCGCGTATCGCCAATTTCCTGCACTACTCGGCCAATACCATTTACAGTTACCGCACGCGGGTACGGAATAAAGCGGCGGTGCCGCGCGACGAGTTCGAAAACGCGGTAATGAAAATAGGCGTTATAAAAGGAAATTGTACGATATAACATCTATATTTTTCAAGGTACATTATTTACATACTCTACTATTTACCAGGTATCTATCTGTTTTATCCGTCTATATTTCGTCCATGCGGATTTTCTGTGCCGGAATTCCGCTTCTACTTTTGCGAAAAGGGTTACCGCCTTTTCCGGCACCCGGGTACGGGAAAGGACGCCCTTATCGAATGTTAAACTTATCAATCGAACCATGAAAAAAAATCGAAAGAAAAAACGGAGCAGCCTGAGCCGCCTTTTCCTGCTTTTGCTCTCCGCAAGCCTCGCCTGCAGCGCGTGGGCTCAAAACCTGAAAACAGTAACGGGAACCGTTACCGACGAAAAAGGCGAAAGCGTTATCGGCGC
>DBGBSM010000005.1:0-3491 GCA_048468815.1 Parabacteroides sp. | reverse complement strand
CGAAGACGAGATTGCCGGAATCTGTACCGCCATCGGCGCCAGCTTCGCCGGCTGCCTGGCGGCTACTTCCACCTCGGGCCCCGGGTTGGCGTTGAAGAGCGAAGCCATCGGGCTGGCCGTAATCGCCGAACTTCCGCTGGTGGTAATCGACGTACAACGGGGAGGCCCCTCCACCGGTATGCCTACCAAGAGCGAACAAACCGACCTGATGCAGGCGTTGTACGGCCGTAACGGCGAAAGCCCGGCTGTGGTAATCGCCGCCGCTACGCCTACCGATTGCTTCGACTCGGCTTTCTGGGCCGGCAAATTAGCGGTAGAACACATGACGCCGGTGATTCTTCTTACCGACGCATTCCTGGCCAACGGCTCGTCGGCCTGGCGCATTCCCGACCTCGACGAGTATCCCGCCATCGAACCCAATTACGTGGAAAACTACCGGGCCGACGCTCCCTGGAAAGCCTACCGGCGCGACAAAGACAGCCAGGTGCGCTACTGGGCGGTGCCGGGTACGGAAGGGTTTACCCACCGCGTGGGCGGCCTGGAAAAAGACTACGATACGAGCGCCATATCCACCGACCCGGTAAACCACCAGAAGATGACGAAAACCCGCCAGGCCAAAATCGACAAGATTGCCGAGTATATTCCCGACCTGGAAGTAATCGGCGATGCGGATGCCGATTTGCTCATCGTAGGCTGGGGCGGTACGTACGGCCATTTGTACGAAACGATGGAAACCATGCGCGAACAGGGGCGCAAAGTGGCGCTCGCCCACTTCCGGTTTATCAACCCGTTACCTAAAAATACGGCCGACGTGTTGCTGAAATACAAGAACGTGGTAGTAGCCGAGCAGAACAACGGCCAGTTCGCCAATTACCTGCGCGGCAAGGTGCCCGGATTCAATCCGCACCGGTTCAACCGCATCAAGGGGCAGCCTTTTATCGTTTCGCGGCTGGTTGAAGAATTCACTAAATTAATGGAGGCTTAAAGATATGACGACAGATTTGAAATATACACCGAAAGATTTCAAGAGCGACCAGTATGTACGCTGGTGTCCCGGCTGCGGCGACCATGCCGTGCTGAATTGTTTGCATAAGGCGATGGCCGAGCTGGGCGTGGCTCCCAGCCAGACGGCGGTGATTTCCGGTATCGGTTGCTCCTCGCGCTTACCTTATTATATGAACACGTACGGTTTCCACACCATCCACGGTCGCGGGGCGGCTATCGCCACCGGCGTAAAAACGGCGCGTCCCGACCTCACGGTGTGGCTCGTTACCGGCGACGGCGACTGCCTGGCTATCGGCGGAAACCATTTTATCCATGCCGTACGGCGCAACGTGGATTTGAATATCGTGCTGTTCAACAACAAAATATACGGCCTCACGAAAGGGCAGTATTCGCCTACGAGCGACCGGGGATTCGTTTCGAAAAGCTCGCCTTACGGCACGGTGGAAGACCCGTTTATCCCGGCCGAACTGGCTTTGGGCGCCCGCGGAACGTTTTTCGCCCGCGGCATCGACGTGGATTTGAAAAATACCACCGACATCCTGCTCGCATCGGCGAAGCATAAAGGGGCGTCGGTCGTGGAAGTATTGGTAAACTGTGTGATTTTCAACGACGGCATCCACAAGAAAATTACCGATAAGGAATACCGGGCCGACCGCACCATCTTCCTGCGCCACGGCGAGAAAATGCTGTTCGGCAAGGACAACGAAAAGGGACTGGTGCTCGACGGGCTGAAACTGAAAGCCGTAACCGTAGGACAAGACGGCTACACGCTCGACGACATCCTGGTACACGATGCGCACACCCCCGAAAATACCCTGCACCTGATGCTGGCCATGATGGGCGGCGACTTGCCGGTAGCTTTAGGTGTAATCCGGGATGTTGCGGCTCCGGTATACGACGAGGAAGTGGAAAAACAAATCGCCGAAGTACAGGCGAAAAAGCCGGCGCGCAAGCTCCGCGACTTCCTGATGAGCGGCGAAATATGGGAAGTAAAAGAATAAGTAAATTCAACTGAACCAACATTTTACAGAATACCGGCCGCTTGCTTTCGCAAAGGCCGGTATTTTTATTTCCCGCTGCAGAAGAAATAAAGTGCATTTATTACTGAAAAATTTCCTTAATCGTGCATTTACTTCCGAAAAAACAATTACTTTTGTAGTCCGAAATACAAGGTATGATAAGAGTGAGATTAGTAATATATATCAATCATTAATCAAATTGCAAGATGGCTAATTTAGATTTAAGCAAGTACGGAATTACAGGTGTAAAGGAAATCGTACACAATCCGTCTTATGAACAGTTGTTCGAAGAAGAAACGAAACCGGGTTTGGAAGGTTTTGAAAAAGGCCAGAAAACCGAACTGGGCGCCGTAAACGTAATGACAGGTGTATATACCGGCCGTTCGCCTAAAGATAAATTCTTCGTAATGGACGACACTACCCGCGACACGGTATGGTGGACTTCGGAAGAATACAAAAACGATAACAAACCGGTTGACGAAAAATGCTGGAAAGCCGTTAAGGAACTGGCTGTAAAAGAACTTTCGGACAAGAAATTATATGTAGTGGACGCTTTCTGCGGCGCTAACGAAAACTCGCGTCTGAAGCTGCGCTTCATCATGGAAGTGGCTTGGCAGGCTCATTTCGTAACGAACATGTTCATCCGCCCCACGGCTGAAGAACTGGCGAACTTCGGCGAACCCGACTTCGTTATCATGAACGCTTCGAAAGCCAAAGTAGAAAACTACAAAGAGCTCGGCCTCAACTCGGAAACGGCCGTAGTATTCAACCTGACCGAAAAAATCCAGGTAATCCTGAATACGTGGTACGGCGGCGAAATGAAGAAAGGGATGTTCTCGTACATGAACTACCTGCTTCCGCTGCACGGCATGGCTTCCATGCACTGCTCGGCCAACACCGATATGGAAGGCAAGAACACGGCTATCTTCTTCGGTTTGTCGGGTACGGGTAAAACCACCCTTTCCACCGACCCGAAACGGTTGCTTATCGGCGACGACGAGCACGGATGGGACGACGAAGGCGTATTTAACTTCGAAGGCGGTTGCTATGCCAAGGTAATCAACCTGTCGAAAGAAGCCGAACCCGATATCTACAATGCCATCAAACGCGATGCATTGCTCGAAAACGTAACGGTGGACGCCAACGGTAAAATCGACTTCTCCGACAAGAGCGTAACGGAAAACACCCGCGTTTCGTATCCGATCAACCACATCAAGAACATCGTTAAACCGGTATCGAAAGCTCCGGCCGCCGAAAAGGTAATCTTCCTTTCGGCCGACGCATTCGGCGTATTGCCTCCGGTTTCCATCCTTACCCCGGAACAAACGAAGTATTACTTCCTGTCGGGTTTCACCGCTAAATTGGCCGGTACCGAACGGGGTATCACCGAACCGACTCCTACTTTCTCGGCTTGCTTCGGCGCAGCGTTCCTTTCGTTGCATCCTACCAAGTACGGCGAAGAGCTGG
>DBGBSM010000004.1:0-10156 GCA_048468815.1 Parabacteroides sp. | reverse complement strand
ACCGCCGCACAACAACGGTACGACGCCCAACAACAGTATAAAGAATCTTTTTATATCCATAAGTCGAATTTTAAAGTTAAGCTTTAATAAAAATGCCGTTTATCAGCCGTTGCCCTGCATTCCTGTTTTAAGGCGAACCGGACAGCCGAACTGCTGCGCGGCAACTCCGCCGAAACCTCCACCCGGATAACGACACCCAAGTCGTTATACCCGGTAGCTTCTTCCCAGCATCCCCGGTTGGCCAGCCGTACCGCAAACTCCGGACGGTCGTGCAGCGCAGGCTCCGGGTCGGGCAACGACAAATACAACTTGTAGTCACCCGGAGCCAACTCCGGCGGCAACGCCACCTTCGCATTCAAGTCGATTGTTTCGCCCGGCCGCCAGGTACGCGGGTCGTCCGGCAAGACAGCCGTGTAACCCGTTTTTCCGTCGGCCGACCGCAACACCAATTCCACGTTCCGCGGGTTGAACAACGGCGCGTACCCTACGTTCTGCAACCGGATCGTCGCCGACAACTCGCTGCCCGGCGCATGCACCGTCGAGTACTCCCCTTTTTGCAGCGCCAGCCGGTAACCCATGTCGCGCACGATGTCGTCCATACACCCCTCAACTTCCCAGTTGTCGATTACGCCCCGGTAATACTCCTGGTTCAAGTACGACCAGTGAAGCATGCGCATTTCCGATTGCGCCTTCACGCAATCAGCCGGGTCTACCCCGTCGGGCGGACACGTCTCGCCGCCCACCGGCACATACAACCCTTCGGTAGCCAGGTATTCCTTATCGGCCGTCACATCCTCGTAGGTACCGTAATCGTCGGCGCTCGCCAGAAAGCAATCGTTGTGGTGGCCGATACGGGCCACCGCTGTCGTGCCGAACGCCTCTTCCGGCCCGACAGCCTCGCGTACGCCCGTATACCTCCTTTTATAGCCGGGCGTGCGAACCTGCACGCAACGCCCTTCGGGTAACACCTCCAGTATCTTATCCAGCACCGCTTTACGCGCCCGGTCGTTATCGAGGTGATTCGTGGTATAATACCATTCGCCCCAAGCCCCGATAAAACCAGCCTGCAATACGGCAATCACATCTTTGTTCCGTTGCAACACCGGCTTCAGTTGCTCCAGGTGTTGCAGAATTACGTCGAGCGGCGCATCCGGCTCGTCGATAGACTCGGCGTACGAGAAACGGAGGATGGCTTTCACGCCCGCCCGGCGAAGCACTTCCATATCCCGGTTCATCTGCTCCAGCAGCTCGTCGCTGATCGGGGCGTTCCGGAACTCTTTAAGGTAATAGATACGCAGGATAAGCGACATATTCGCGCTCCGGTAACTGCGCAACGTCTTTTCCGACAACGCAACGGAATTGTTGAGTTGCTTGTAGAACCCCCGTTCCGGATTCGGAAACAAATCCGAATCGGGCACATAATTCACTACGTGTACCGCTTCGGACGATGCCTCGGTGTTCTCGTCCGCACCCGGGCGGCCGTCGCTTTTGCAGGCGACCAGGCACAGCCCGCATAAAACGGACAGCAAAGCACGCCAAGTGTTCTTTTGCATTTTCTTATTTATCATAACCCGGATTTTGTTTGATTTGCCCTTTTCCGTCGGTAATTACGGCAAGCGGCAACGGATAAACTTCTTTGTATTCGTTCGCATACGGAGTTTGCGAAACGTCGACGGCGCGTTGTACGAACTTGCCGTGGCGAATCAGGTCGGCACGGTACTGGCCGTTCTCGCACCAGAACTCGTGGCTCCTTTCGGTAAGCAACCGGTCGATAAACGCCTCCTGCGTACCGACATCCTGTAACTTCAGGTCTTTCAGCTTCGCGCGGTTGCGAACCGTATTCACATACCCCAGCGCCTCGGCGTAATCGCCCTGGGTGGCGCCCGGCTTCATCACCAGCGCCTCCGCCAGCGAAAGATACACATCGGCGTAACGGTAAATCAGAATGTCGATATTCGAGTAACCGCCCGAGCCCAGCACATCGGGGTCGTAGCCGTATTTCAACGCCAACGGGCCGGTAGCCAGGAAAGAAGCATCGGTATTCCGGTCGACCACCTCGCCGTCGGCATTGGTGTAACGGTCTAACAGGTAAGTTTTGCGGGTATCCCCTTCCTCGAATGTGTCGTAGAACCACCACGTGCTGGTACACACGCCCCAGCCGGCGCCCATGCCGTTCTGGCTGAAATCGGTGGGAAGCACCATCATATGCCACTGGTTTTGATTAGGCCCTTCGTTGGACGAGGGAATCGCCCAGATGATTTCCTGATTGGCGCTTCCCTGGCCGCCCAACTCGAACATGCCCGGATAATCGCTCATGAGCCGGTAACCGTATTTGGCATCCATGAGCTCCCGCGCCAGCGTTTCCACCTGCCGGTAGTACTCTCGGTTCACAGGAGTTTCGTGCAGGTAAAGCCGTATCAGCAACATCTTGGCCAGCCCTTTGCTGAACTTGCCGTACTCGGTGGCGCCCGGGTAAGGCAGGTACTCGGCGGCAAACGCCAAATCGTCTTCGATAAACTTCACCATTTCCTCGCGCGCGAGGCGTGGCAACGGCTGTTCGCTGAGCGGATTCAGCAGCACGTCGACAGGCGCTACCGCCAGCGGCCCGTACATATCGTACAGGATGTAGGAAAGCATGCCGCGCGCGCACCGCACTTCGGCGCTGTACCGGTTTTTCAGCGCTTCCGATACCGAGCTCTTTTCTATCTGGTCGAGCACGATGGTGCACCGGCTGATTTTGTTGGCGTACCCGTAAGGCTCTTCGTTTTTATAGTAAAACCAGGTAACGTCTTGCGTTTCGGGGAAAAAGTTCAGCTCGGAACAGAGTTGCGCCACGCCCCAGGTGCCGGTAAGTATTTCGGTAGTGGCATCGTTGATAAACATCACGCCCCGCTCGGAGGTAGTGTGGATGCCGTCCCACCAGCTTCCCCGCAGCGGATAATAACAAGAGAGCACCAACGCTTCGAGGTCTTCCTCGCTTTTCGGAAAGTTCGAAGGGTTGATTTCGGAATAATCTATCGGGTCGAGCTCCACGCATCCGCACAGGCTTGCGCCGATAAAAGCGAGAATCGCCAGGTATGTTTCGATATATAGTTTCATACGATGAAATTTTAACGGTAAACGTATCAGAAAGAAAGGTCGACCCCGAAGCTGAACGTACGTGCATTCGGATACGAGGCGGTATAGTAATCCGTTTCCGGGTCGAGCCCCTTATAAGGGGTCACGATAAACGCATTGTTCACGCCGGCATGCACCCGCAGGTTCGAAATCACCCGCGTTTTGGCCAGCAGGCGCCGCGGCAAGGTATACCCCAACGTGATGTTCTGCATGCGGATAAACCAGGCTTTGCGGTAATAGAAATCGCCCGAAGTGTAATTGTTGTTCCAGCCGTTGAACGTACTGGGATACTCGGTGGAAGGATTGTCCCACGTCCAGCGTTTCTTTACCGAGCGGAGCGCATTGTACCCGTACCGGGCGATGCCGTCGGCCGAAATGCCGTACACCGTTTCCGTGGGGTCCTGCATGATGCGGTCGAACATGCCGTTGAGGTGGAAGCTCAAATCGAAATCCTTGTACCGGAACGTGTTCGTCATGCCAGCCAGCCAGCCCGGGTCGCTCGTTCCGATAAGCTCCACATCCGCATCGTCGATAATATCGTCGGGATGGCCCAACAATCGGAAACGGCCGTTCTCGTCTACCACCGGGTCGCCGTTCGCATCGCGCACATAGCCGTTTATATCCTCGATTACCAATTGCCCCGGTACCAGCAACGGCTGGGCGGCCGGCGTTTCCTCGCCTATCTGCATGATATGGCCGGCGCGGCGGCTGTAGATAGCCCGCACGGGCGCATCGTATTGCTCGTACACGCCGGGCTTCCAGTCGGGCGTGCGCTCTTTCCAGCGGTCTTTGTATTGGGTAAACGTGAAGTCGGTCGACCAGGTAAAATCGCGGGTAACGATATTCCGGGTGTTCAGCGTTACCTCGACGCCCGTGCTCTGCGTTTTACCCACGTTGGCCATCACCCGGGTAATCTCCTGATACGAGTTGAGCGGCTTGTAATTGAGCAAGTCGGAAATCACCTTGTGGTAATACTCCACCGACCCGCTGATGCGGCCGTCGAGGAAACCGAAATCGAGCCCCAGGTTCCATTCGGTAGTGGTTTCCCACTTCAAATCGGGATTTTCGAGCCGCCCCTGGAACACGCCCACCTCTTTCGACTTGTCTTCCTTGTTCCACGCTTCCTGTGCATAATAGCTGGCGAACGCATTCGTACTGATGTCGGCGTTTCCCGTCTGCCCCCAGCTAACCCGCAGCTTCAGCATGCTCAGCCAGCCGGACGCTTTTTTCATAAACGCCTCCTCGCTCATCGTCCACCCCAGCGCCACCGAGGGGAAATAGCCCCACTTGTGGTTGCGGGCGAATACGCTGGCGCCGTCGGAACGCAACGTAGCCGTAAGCAGGTACCGGTCTTTCAGGATATAATTGGCGCGGAAGAAGTACGACAGCATTTTATTTTCCGTATACCCGGAGCCTACCACCTTGGCGCCCGCACCCGCGCCGAGGTTGTTGTAAATAAAGCCGTCGGTAAGGAAATTATTGTTCCCCAGGTTCGAGCCTTCGTAATGGAACTGCTCGTACGAAGTACCCGCCAGTAAGTTGAGCTTGTGAATCCGGGCCAGCGTTTTTCGGTAAGTAGCCGTAGCTTCGAGCAGGTATTGGTTGTTATCCACGTTATAGATACTGGCCACCCCTTGCAGGTTGTATCCGTTGAGCGTACTTTTGGGCTGGTACGTTTTCCGGTTCTGCGCGGCCCGGTCGAGGCCGGCATTTACGCGAAGGGTGAGCCCGTCGAGCGGCGTGGCCTCGATAAACACGTTGCCCAGCAACCGGTCGGTATGGCCGCGGTCGATGTTGTTCAGCAACGAGTACGGATTAGGCTGCGTACCCAGTAGCGGGTTTACCGGATACCGGCCGGTTTCCTCGTCGTACGCTTGGATATGCGGCCCCATCTGGATGGCCGAGCGGATGATACCCGAGTTTTCGTATTGATCGGAACCCAGTTGCGTGTTGTCGTTCACGATGCGGGTCATCGTAAGGTTCAACCCGGCCTTGAAAACAGACAGGAACCGCTGGTCGATATTGGCTTTCAGCGTATAGCGGGTAAGCCCCGAGTTACGCACGATGCCGTTGTGGTCGAAGTAATTGAACGACACCATATACTGGGTTTCGCGGTTGCCGCCCTGCAAATTGACGTTATGCTCCTGTATCCGGCCGTTGCGCGTAACCAGCCCCAGCCAGTCGGTGCCTTCGCCGGCTTCCGCAATCTGCTCGTCGGTATACGGCCGCACGTACTTCAGCCCGTTTACCGGCGAGGCCAGCGCTTGCTCCAGGGTTTTGCCGCCCCAGGGAGCCACTTTGTTGTTCCATACCCAAAGCTCCCAGCTCGAACTGTTCTTCTCTTCCATCCACTCTTTCAGCGAAAGCAGGTCGTAGGTATCGGCATACTTCTGGTAAGAATAATTGTACGAGTAGTTTACCCGGGCCTTCCCTTCTTTCCCGCGCTTGGTGGTGATAATCACCACGCCGTTCGCGGCCCGCGCGCCGTAGATGGAGGTAGCGCTGGCGTCTTTCAACACCTCGATGGATTCCACGTCGTTCGGGTTGAGGAAGTTGAGCACGCCTTGCGTTCCGGGGTCCATCTTGCGGTCGGAACTCGAAATCTGGTCGAGCTTGGCAATCGGGAAACCGTCTACGATATACAGCGGGTCGTTGTTGGCGTTAATCGAGCCGGCGCCCCGCACCAGCATATCGAGTCCGCCGCCCGGCTGGGCGCTGTTCTGCCGCACGTACAAGCCGGCGGCCTTTCCTTCGAGCGCATGGCCGATGGAAGAAATGCCGGCCAGCCCCATATCTTCGGTCTTTACCGTGGAAATGGCGCCCGTCAGGTCGCGCTTCTTCATGGTGCCGTACCCCACCACTACGACATCTTCGAGCATATTGATGTCTTCGCGGAGCACGATTTTACTCCAGTTGTTATTCTTCAGCACGATTTCCTGCGTGGCGTAGCCGATGTACGAAACCACCAGCGTCGCGCTGCCCGGCGGAAGCGCCAGCCGGTAATTGCCGTCCATGTCGGTTACCGTTCCGGCGGCTTTCCCCTTTATCCGGATGTTCACCCCGATTACCGGCAGGCCGTCTTCGTCGGTTACATTTCCCGAAATCTCTTTCGGCAGGCTTTTCCCGCTTGCCGGCGCCCGCCCGCTTTTCTTCACTAACAAGATTCGCTTGTCGGCAATCGTATAGGCGATGCCGGTATTTTCCAGCACCCGGTCGAGTACGGCGCGAATATCCCGGTTGCGCACGTCGAGGCTGACCGGGCGGTTTACGTCGATACTGTTTTCTTCAAAAAAGAATTTGTAATCGGTTTGTTCTTCCACCTGCCTGACGAAGACGGAAAAAGGTTGGCCCGACAGGTTCAGGGTTACGGCTTTCTGCGCCCATAAAGGAACGGCCGCACAACCCCACAAAAGCATAAAGGCCAGCAAAAGCCTTCGCCCGCGCCGAGGGGCCGGGAGGCATTCGCCTCGTGTTGTTCTCATACCAGTAAGATTTAAATTGTTAAACTAAAAGTCGGTTTTCAATCATGCCGGATGCATCTGCATTTTTAATAAAGAGCGCGGTGCGTCCCAAACTACTCACGCTTTTTTTTATGCTGTACAACACACGGTAACGGATAGCCTGTTTATCAGCGCCGAAAGGGTTTTAACGGTAAAATAGTGTTAAGAAAAGCAACAAAGTATCTTTTTATCTTTTACTTTTGGAGCGGTTCCGACAAGAAAAACCACGCAACCCCCTACCCGACTTCAAGGAAGCCATGGAAGACAAAGAAATATATCGCAAACTAAAGAAGGGAGATATGCAGGCCCTCGAATGCCTGTACAAAAAGTATCACCCGAAAATGTACGTATACTGCAAAAGCCTGCTGAACGACATGGATTTGGCCAAAGACGTAGTGCAGGAGGCGTTCGTTATTTTCTGGGAGAACCGGGAGAAGCTCCGGGTGGAGGAAGCGGTAAGCGGCTACCTGTTCCGCATTACGCGGCACCTGTGCCTGAGGCAAATCCGGCAGGAGGCGATTAAGAATAACTTCTCGGATTTGTCGAACGTGCGGCTGCTCGAAATCGAAGCGAATTACTATACGCCCGAGAAGAACATCCTCGATAAAATTTATTTCGACGAATTGAGCCAAAAATACAACGAGGCGCTGAAGAAACTGCCGAAGCAGTGCCAGGTTATTTTCGAAATGAGTAAAGACCGGGGGATGAACAACGCGGAAATTGCCGACCTGCTGCACCTGTCGGTACGAACCGTGGAGAACCAGTTGTACCGGGGATTGAAGAAACTGAAAAAGTCGCTGTTGAAATATTCTTTCCTGTGGCTGTTTATCTTTTAAAAAGGAATACCATGATCGACGATGCACTCATAACGAAATACCTCCGCCACGAATTATCGGAAAAGGAAGCGGCCGAAGTGGTGGCGTGGCTGGAAGAAGACCCGTCTCACCGCGACTTTTTGTTTTCCATCAAGGAGGCGCACCTGCTGGCGAATTATAAAACGGAGGCGGCCGAAGCGGATACCGGCCGGGAGTGGGAAAAGCTCAACGAACGGCTCCGGCCTGCCGGCAAGCCTGTGCGGCGGATGCCGGCTCGTTTCGGGTGGAAGCCTGTCGCCGCATATGCCGCCGTCGTCGCACTGTGCGTGTTTATCGGCTGGCAAGGCAACGAGGTGTATAAAAACAAGGTGTACAGCGGGCTGACGCAGGCTATCGAAACGGGCGCCGGCCAGCAGGTAAAAACCACGTTGCCCGACGGCACCGCCGTGTCGCTCAACGCTTGTTCCTCGTTGCGTTACTCGCCGTACGCCTGGAAAAAGCAACGGCGCGTGCAGCTCGAAGGGGAAGCCATCTTCGACGTGGCGACGGAGCGGAAGAAGCCGTTTATCGTGGAAACGGCGCATTACGAGGTACGGGTTACGGGTACCAATTTCAACTTGTCGGCCTACGAGGAAGACGGCCGGACGGTTACCACGCTGATGCGCGGAAAGGTGGAAATACGCTCGGGCGCCGGGAACGAGTTGCTGGCGGAACTGTCGCCCGGCGAAAGCCTGGTGTTCGATAATGCGACGCGGGAATACAGCATCCGCAAACTGCCGGTGGGGCACGTGTATGCGTGGAGCCGCCAGGAAATTATTTTCGAAGGGAATACGTTACAGGAGAAGCGGAGCGAACTGGCGCGGCACTTCGGCTATGCGTTCCGCATCGCGCCGGAGCTGGAGCGTTTAACGTACAAGGCGACGTTACGCGACGAGAGCCTCACGGAGTTTATGGGTATCCTGGCGCGCCTCACGCCGGATATACGCTACCGTATTTCGGAACGGAAGAAAACGGTGGAAATTTACCGGGAGAAGTGAGCGAACGGGAAAGCAGGCTTTGAAATAAGTTTGCTATATTTGCATTCTACCGGAGGCAAGCAGGCCGTACTCTACCCCGGAGTCCGGCGGATACGGACAGGCGATAATCCGGCAGCCCCGGTTAGTGCAACGCCGGAGGCCATATTGTGCAGCCACACTGCACACAGCATGCAGTACTACTGCAATGCTTATGCAGCGGCACTGCAATAATTAATGCAGTTTCACTGCATAGTATTTGCAGTATTACTGCAAGCATCGTGCAGTAAGATTGCAGCAGGCAAGCACTGAATTTTAAAAGATAATAAATTAATATACAAGGCTCTATGTACATTCCTCCATTTACCGTTTCGGCTCACGCCATCAACCGGATTGCGGAAATTTCCGCTCGAATCGAACGGTATGCCATCCGGCTGGAACAAAGCGACGGACTCAGGCTACGTAAGGCCAACCGAATCAAAACCATTCACAGCTCATTGGCTATAGAAGGCAATACGTTACCAATTTAACGCCCGATTATTGCTGCAAATACATTCATTCTTTCTTGTTATTACAAACTTAAGAGCCACTTCCATACTGGAATGACTTCAATCGTTTTCCCATCAATCTCCAATATCTTTTCATTATCCCGTGTAATAATCATCAACTTTTTACATTCTAATACGCTGGGAAGTCGTAACAAGGCATCAACTTCTCTATCAAATGTACCATTGCTGTTATCAAGGTCATAGCATGCTTGAATGGCAACCGCTTCGTCGGGAATATAGAAATCCACCTCAATTCCTTTGTTATAGAAGAAAACCGCATCATTGCGTCCGTATTTACGTAACAGATTTATAGCTACTAAATTTTCCAATAGCGAAGTATTCCCATCGAGTAAAAAAAGGTTCAAAATACCATTGTCCGTAAAATAATACTTCGGATTGGTTTCCTTATCAACCAGTTTTCCAGCTATGTTTTGTAACGAAGAAATCAGCCAAGCGTCTTTTGCATATTCCATATAGTTGATTATGGTTGTTTTGCCTACTTTCGCTCCGGTCGATGATACAATGTTGGTTATTCTTGAAAATGACATGGGTTGCTTTATGCTTTCAGCCAGTTTCTTAAACATGACACGTAGGGCAAACGTGTTATCCACTGAATGCCGGGCGGCGATATCTCCTAAATATATTTTCTGATAAACACTTGTCAGGTAGTCGCGTTTAGCAGTAAATTCAGCACTCTCCGGAAAGCCTCCAAAATAATAATAGTCATTGAACTTTCTCAGAATTTCTGCTTTTCTCTCTGTTGAAAACAAAGATTCTTCACTGATACTGATTTCGTTTGCTGTTAGGAACTCGCTGAAATTATAGGGGTAAACATCAACAGGAATATAACGTCCTCCAAGAGTGGTTTGAATATCCTGACTTAGCATTTTGGCATTACTTCCGGTTATATAAACCCGGTGTTTAGTATCTGCCATACGGCGGGCGAATTTTTCCCACCCTGTAATGTTCTGTATCTCATCAAGAAATAGTATAGGCTTCTTTCCGTACATCTCCAAATGAACTTCTAAAATCAGATTCAAATCTTCCAGCGACATGCCCACCAGACGTTCATCCTCAAAATTAATATACAGCATTTCATCCCATTGTACTCCTTGTGCAAGTAGCTGTTGCATCCTTTGATAGAGTAAGAATGATTTTCCAGC
>DBGBSM010000003.1:0-4234 GCA_048468815.1 Parabacteroides sp. | reverse complement strand
TCGTGTAACAATACGTTCAACGATTCCGGAATACCGGGTTGCGGCATCGGCTCGCCTTTCACGATTGCCTCGTATGCTTTCGAGCGACCTACCACGTCGTCGGATTTAATAGTCAGGATTTCCTGGAGCACATGCGAAGCACCGAATGCTTCGAGTGCCCATACTTCCATTTCCCCGAAACGCTGTCCGCCGAATTGTGCTTTACCACCCAACGGCTGTTGCGTAATTAACGAGTACGGTCCGATAGAACGGGCATGCATCTTGTCGTCGACCATGTGGCCCAACTTCAGCATATAGGTAACCCCCACCGTAGCCGGCTGGTCGAAACGCTCGCCCGTACCGCCGTCATACAAATAGGCTTTACCGTAACGCGGCAAACCGGCCTTATCGGTCCACTCGTTCATATCTTCCAACGTAGCGCCGTCGAAGATAGGAGTGGCGAATTTAACGCCGATTTCCTTACCGGCCCATCCTAATACGGCTTCGAATATCTGTCCCAAGTTCATACGCGAAGGCACGCCCAACGGGTTCAGACAGATATCGACCGGCGTACCGTCTTCCAAGAACGGCATATCTTCCTGCCGCACGATCTTCGAAACGATACCTTTGTTTCCGTGACGACCGGCCATCTTGTCACCCACCTGGATTTTCCGCTTCTTGGCAATATATACTTTCGCCATTTGCACGATACCGGTAGGCAATTCGTCGCCGATGGTAAGATCGAACTTCTTTCGGCGAAGCTCGGCATCCAGCTCTTTATATTTCTTAAGGTAATTCAGGATAACCTGTTTGATCAGTTCGTTTTTGTCTTCATCGGCTGTCCATTTGCTTACCTGTACGGCATTATAATCCAACTCGCGCAATGCCTTGCCGGTAAATTTGGCGCCTTTGGCAATTACTTCGGTATTCATATAATCCTTTACCCCTTGCGATGTTTTACCGTTCGTAAGGGCGAGCAATTTTTCAACCAACGAATCTTTCAACCGATTCATCTTTTCTTCGTACTCCTCGTCCAGTTTCGGGAGGATAGCCTTATCCGTCAAACGCGATTTCCGTTTCTTTACAGCCTTCGAGAACAAAGCGGTTTTTATAACCACCCCACGCAAAGACGGCGTTGCTTTCAACGAAGCGTCTTTTACATCGCCGGCCTTATCGCCGAAGATGGCACGTAACAGCTTTTCTTCCGGCGACGGATCGGACTCCCCCTTCGGAGTAATCTTACCGATCAGGATATCGCCCGGCTCAATACGGGCACCTACCCGCACGATACCTCGTTCGTCGAGGTTGGCGGTCGCTTCTTCGCTCACGTTCGGTATGTCGGAAGTAAGTTCTTCCATCCCCCGCTTGGTTTCACGCACCTCCAGGATATATTCGTCGACGTGTATAGAAGTAAGAATATCCTCGCGTACTACCCGTTCGTTCAACACGATGGCATCCTCGTAATTGTACCCT
This sequence comes from Parabacteroides sp., assembly GCA_048468815.1. Classification (GTDB taxonomy): domain Bacteria; phylum Bacteroidota; class Bacteroidia; order Bacteroidales; family Tannerellaceae; genus Parabacteroides_B. The sequence goes on along the minus strand of DBGBSM010000003.1, from coordinate 2,782 downwards.
TTCCACGGCATGTATGCCACTTTCAGGTTACGCCCCAAAGCCAGTTCTCCGGTTTGGGTAGAATACCCTTCGGTAAGAATTTGCCCTTTCGTAACCCGGTCGCCTTTGCGGCAAATAGGCCGTAAATCGACCGTAGTACTCTGGTTCGTTTTACGAAACTTAGGCAAATGATATGTTTTAACGGAATCCTCGAAACTTACGAATTCTTCGTCATCCGTCCGGTCGTATTTTATTTTAATACATGTCGCATCCACAAACACGACTTCCCCTTCACGTTCGGCCATAATCTGCGTACGCGAATCGCGTATCAACTGCGCTTCGATTCCGGTACCTACGATCGGCGATTCAGAGCGCAACAAAGGTACTGCCTGGCGCATCATGTTCGAGCCCATCAACGCCCGGTTCGCATCGTCGTGTTCCAGGAAAGGAATCAACGAAGCTGCGATAGAAGCGATCTGCGTAGGCGAAACGTCCATCAGGTTTACTTCTTCGGGAGCTACCACCGGGAAATCGCCTCCTTCACGCGATTTTACGCGCGAACGGATAAAACGCCCGTCTTCGTTCAACGGGGCATTTCCCTGGGCAATGATCTTTCCCTCTTCTTCCTCCGCCGTATAATAACGGAGCGCTTCTTCCGAGCAATCCACCACTCCCTCATTTACCGGACGGTAAGGAGTAGCAATGAAGCCGAGGTCATTAATTTTCGCATATACGCATAACGACGAAATCAAACCGATGTTCGGACCTTCCGGCGTTTCGATCGGACACAGACGCCCGTAATGCGTATAATGCACGTCACGCACTTCGAAACCCGCACGTTCACGCGACAAACCGCCCGGACCCAGAGCCGACAAACGCCGTTTATGTGTAATTTCCGCCAACGGATTCGTCTGGTCCATAAACTGCGACAACGCATTCGTTCCGAAGAACGAGTTCACCACCGACGAAATCGTCTTGGCATTAATCAAATCGATAGGAGTAAATACCTCGTTATCACGCACGTTCATCCGTTCGCGAACCGTACGCGACATACGGGCCAACCCCACGCCGAACTGATTGTACAATTGCTCGCCAACCGTACGTACACGCCGGTTGCTCAAGTGGTCGATATCATCGACAATCGCTTTCGAATTGATCAATTCGATGAGATATTTGATAATCTCGATTATATCTTCCTTAGTCAGAACCTTTACATCCTCGCTGGTAGTAAGATTCAGCTTTTTATTAATCCGGTAACGCCCCACTTCCCCGAGGTCGTAACGCTTTTCGGAGAAGAACAGGTTGGTAATTACTTCGCGGGCACTCGCCTCGTCTGCAGGCTCCGCATTACGTAATTGCCGGTAAATGTAAAGAACGGCTTCTTTTTCCGAGTTACTGGGGTCTTTCTGAAGCGTATTGTATATAATGGCATAATCGGAAAGATTTTGGTCTTCACGGTGCAACAAAACAGTTTGTACACCCGATTCCAAAATTGCATCTATATTTTCGCTATCCAATACCGATTCACGATCGATAATTACTTCATTACGTTCGATAGACACCACTTCACCGGTATCTTCATCTACGAAATCCTCCACCCAGGTTTTCAACACGCGGGCAGCTAATTTACGACCGACCAGCTTCTTTAAATTCGTTTTGGTAACCTTTACTTCTTCCGCCAGATTGAATATTTCCAGAATATCCTTATCGCTTTCGAAACCGATGGCGCGCAACAACGTAGTAACAGGCAATTTCTTTTTCCGGTCGATATAAGCGTACATCACATTGTTGATGTCGGTAGCGAACTCGATCCAGGAACCTTTGAAAGGAATAATACGGGCGGAATACAATTTCGTTCCGTTGGCATGCGTACTCTGGCCGAAAAATACGCCCGGGGAACGATGTAACTGGGAAACAACCACACGCTCTGCCCCGTTGATAACAAAAGTACCCCTTTCGGTCATATAAGGAATCGGCCCTAAATATACATCCTGTATAACCGTATCGAAATCTTCATGATCGGGGTCCGTACAATACAATTTTAACTTTGCCTTTAACGGAACGCTATACGTAAGTCCGCGTTCTATACACTCGTCGATGGTATAACGAGGCGGATCGATATAGTAATCTAAGAACTCCAACACAAAATTGTTCCGCGTATCTGCTATCGGAAAATTCTCAGCAAACACTTTGTACAATCCCTCCTTTTTCCTTTTTTCGGGAGGAGTGTCAAGTTGAAGAAAGTCTTGGAAAGACTTCAATTGTACTTCGAGAAAGTCTGGATAAGGAAGCGCGTTCTTTATCGAAGCAAAATTAACTCTCTTGTTTTCAGCTGTTGAAGACATCTGGTATGGAATTTATTGAACTTAATGAAATTATAGACACAAAAAGGTTAAGAAGCCCATAAAGGGCCTCCTAACCAAATCACCTGGCAACCAGGTTATACATACTATTTAAGTTCAACTTCAGCTCCAGCTTCTTCTAAACTTTTCTTCATGTTTTCTGCGTCGGCTTTAGCAAGACCTTCTTTGATGTTGCTGGGTGCACCGTCAACCAAATCTTTTGCTTCTTTCAAACCGAGACCCGTCAGTTCTTTTACTAACTTAACGATAGCCAGTTTGTTAGCACCAACGCCCTTCAATACTACGTCGAAAGAAGTTTTTTCTTCTTCAGCGGCAGCTGCACCACCGGCAGCAGGAGCAGCAACAGCTACAGCTGCAGCAGCAGGTTCGATACCGTATTCTTCTTTCAGGATAGTAGCGAGTTCACTAACTTCTTTAACGGTCAAGTTAACTAATTGTTC
>DBGBSM010000002.1:0-2500 GCA_048468815.1 Parabacteroides sp. | reverse complement strand
AAATTGTACTGCGCACCGGCGAATACACGGCCCGTCCATCCGCTGTTCGACCCGTAGTTCTGACTCGATAAATCCCGGTAATCCACGCCCCCGTTCATGTAGATGCGGAACTGGGTAACCGGATTCCAACTGCCGTACAGGTAAAACCGCAGCTGGTGGTTCTTGGCGATATTGCCGTAGGTGCGGTGCAGCACGTTCGTTTCGTCTCCTTCGGGCGTTACTTCCCGGTAGATGTATTGTTCGATACCGTTGTTCACGAACGAGTAATTCACGCTCGCGTTCAGGTTGAACTTCTGGGTGAACATGCTGTAGTTCAACGACACGTTGTGGTTCTTTTCCGCGTCGAGGTTGGGGTTACCCGACGAAACGTTCAGCGGGTCGGCCTGGTCTACGTACGGGTTGAGGTACCAGATGCCGGGACGCTGGATACGCATGTTGTACGTGAGGCGCAACGTTTGGCTGGCCCCCAACTGGTACGAGAGGTTGGCCGATGGCACGAGGTTGAAAAAATCCTTGTCGAAACTGTTGTCGCTCTTCACATCCAGGTGCGTTCCCTCGGCACGTACGCCGGCTTTGAAGCCGAACTTCTTCCACTTCAGGCTGTAACTGGCATAGGCACTGTAAATATGCTGGGTATGCTTGAAGTTGCTGTTCGGCTCGGTATACGGAATGTCGTTCATCTTCGCTTCCGTTTCGCTCTGGCTCCGGCGCAGGATATATTTCACGCCGGCCTCTACGTTCTGCCCCTTCGGGAGCGGGCGGGTGTAGTCCACCTGGGCGGTATGCTCTTTCGTACTCGCCGTATTCTTTTTCCATTCGTTGCCGCGCGGCGTATACAACGGGCTGCTGAGCAACTCTTCCAGCTCAGTGGTATACATGCTGTTATCGGGCGAGTAATTGAATTTGTACGATACGGTAAGCAACTCGTCTTTCAGGCTGGTGGAGTGCTGGTAGTCCATATTCACCTCGCCGCCGCCGAATTTGTTTTCCGAGCGGGTGTACCGGTTGAACTCGTATACGTCGGCCATCGCAGCGTCTTTCATCCACTCGTGCCGATCGGATATGGTTTTCGGCTTTCCGGAGAACAGGTTCCCCGACAAGCTGAGCAGGTTCAACGTGTCGATTTCGTACGAACCTTCTATATAGCCGTACTGCATATTGAAGGTATTTTTGGTACGTCCGTCCTGATACAGGTATTTCATGTCGTCGCGGTTCAGGTCTTCGCGGTACGATTCGCTGTCGGTATACGGGTTGCGGTCGTAATTGTAATTGTAGTTGCCGGTAAGCCCGAACTTCCCTACTTTCAACGAAACATAAGCACCGGCGCCGGCGCCGCCTTTATCGGTGGCGTTGGCGGAAACCGTACCGGTATATCCCTGCAACGCGCTTTTGGTTATGATATTGATAATGCCGCCCACTCCTTCGGCGTCGTATTTGGCGCCCGGGTCGGTAATGACCTCGATATTCTTGATGGTATTGGCCGGCATACTTTTCAGTACCTCCGAAGGGTTGTTGGTCATCAGGTTCGACGGCTTGCCGTTCACATATACCTTAAAGTTATCCGAACCTTTCAACTGAATTTTGTCTTCCCCGTCGACGGTAATCATCGGCACCTTGCGGAGCATTTCAAGCGCGTTGTTGGTAAGCGCTTCCGGGTCTTCCTCGAGATTGTAGGTTATTTTGTCGATTTCGGCTTTTACCAGCGGTTTCTGGGCTGTAACGGTTACTTCTTTCAGGTGCTCGGACACTTCCGACATGTAGATTTTTCCCAGGTTGAGTTCTTTTTGCCCTTCTTTCAGCGTAAAGGTACGCGTAGCCGGCGCCATCCCCACCGACTGGATGGTGGCGACGTATTTCCCTGCTGCTTTGAGGGTAGCGGTAAATTTTCCGTTCGTATCGCAAGCCAGCAATTTAACGGGTTTTCCGGGATTTTGCGCCGATGCGATCCGGAGCGTGGCATACGGAACGGATTCGTTCCGGAGGGAATCGATTACCTGGCCTTTAATAGTAAAACCGGCATTCCCTGTTTGCGCTGACACTTGCAACACAACAAACAACATCAGCAGCACGGATAACAAGTTTTTCTTCATGGATTCTGTTTTTCTTAGACGAATTCAGTGACTTTATTACGAATAAATCGTAGCCGCAAAAATACGCTTAAATACGATACCAAAGGTTAATTGCGCGTTTATTTATGCATAAAATATATAATATAGGAGAGAAAAAGGAAAGGAGGGCCAAACGGAATCGCGGATATATCCGGAAGAAACGCGACTAAAGAAGACAAAACAAACACTGCGCACCGGAATACCGGCGCGACACTTCGGTTTCTTTTTCCACTCCGGAATACCTCGGAAGCGGCATCCGGCACTCAGGAAAAAGCGGGAATTTACGAGGCGGAACGCAAGGCCGCTTGCAGCCGAAACAGAAAGGTTTGCGTGAAACCCGCCGCTAAAAATGAATTTCCCCGAAAAATTGCGGACAATGGAAATCGGGCTCC
>DBGBSM010000001.1:0-1569 GCA_048468815.1 Parabacteroides sp. | reverse complement strand
GAGCCGCGCTGCCTAACAAAAACACACCCGGTTTTTTCATGAATATCTCCATAAGGCAATTTATTTATAATTCGGATTTTGTATTAAAATTCCCTGGTTTTTATCGATTTCGCTTTGAGGAATGGGCCACAGATAAAAGCGTTCCTCGAAAACCGATTTGTACAAAGGTAAAAAAGGTTCGGTAAAGTTGTTCATCACGTCGCCGATTATTCTCCAACGCTTCAGGTCGAAGTACCGTTGCCCTTCGAAAGCCAATTCCACACGCCGCTCATGCCGTATCCTTTCACGCAACTGGTTTTGCGTAAGGCCGGCAGGTAACGGAGGCATTTCCACCCCTTTCCGGCCCCGTATCCGGTTAACGGCATCGTAGGCTTTCGCAGTGGGGCCGTTGAGTTCGTTTTCCGCCTCGGCTACAGCCAACAATACTTCGGCATAACGGAAATGAACCCAATCCTGGTCGCTCCGCGAATTATATCCCAACGGATACAATGATTTGTCGCGGGTAACGAACTTTTTCAATCCGTACCCCGTAGGTAAAACGGAACTCACCGGCTGCTTTACCTCTTCGATTACCAATTGCTGGTAAAAAACCGACATGTCCATGCGCGGGTCGCGGTTTTGCACCGGATTATCCACCCGGTACAACGGGTTGGTTTCGGAAAAGGCAGACCCGTCGGTAAATTCGAATTCTTCCGTCAGGCTGGTCAACGGCACGCAATGGTTCCAGGCCCCGAACCACAAATCGCTGGTATGGTAATTGTTCGGCGCCAGGTATTTAGTTGAAAAGATAATCTCCGGATTGTTTTCCTGTCCGTTTCCCTGAAACAAATCTTCAAAATCATCGCACAGCGTATACCCGTTAATCTCACCGGCCAATGCAAGCACATCGCTCATTTTATCCGGGCGGGCGTTTCCGGCATTATCATATCCTTCGTACAACTTCATCCGGATTTTCAGCGCCAGTGCAGCGCTTTTGGTTACCCGTCCGGGCAGTTCGCCATACGTTTTATCGGGAAGCAACGTCAACGCATCGTCGATGTCGGTATAAATCCGCGCCAATACTTCGGATGCCGCCACTTTAGGCTGATATTGCGTTTCCATATCGAGCGGTTCCAATACCAACGGCACGTCACCGTAACATCTATACAGATACGAATAATAAAAAGCCCTCAAAAACAACACCTGTCCTTTATAAAAATTCCGTTCGTCGGCCGTTATATCGGTATTCGTATATCGCTCCAATTGCCGGAGGAACAGGTTCAAACGGGTAATGGCCACATACGCGTCTTTATACACGGCGCTTACGATACCGGTCATCGACGGGTCGATATTGCCGTAAAATACATCCTGCGTTTTCGTTTCCACGCTCCGGCAGTTATCTACGAAACTGTCCCACAAAGGCGTACCGTACGAAAAATACCCGTTATCGAATTTGGTCATCGTACCGTAACACGCCGTCAGCGCCATATCCAAATCGCTTTTCTGTTTCCAGAACGTACTTTCCGAAGGCTGGGAAAGCGGATTTTTATCCAGGAAATCGCTGCAACCCGTCCATACGAGAGCCAACCC